>JBBDWW010000308.1:0-20083 GCA_040902645.1 Dongiaceae bacterium
GAGCGAACTCGGCGAAGCAGCGCTCGGCCGTGCCGCGGAGGCGGTGAAGGCGGTCACCCGCGGCTATGGCGGGAAACTCGATGCCGGGCCGGCCGGCACCAACCGTCATCTCTATGCCGACGACAATCCGCTCGAACAGATGGCGTTCCCCGACAAGGTCGCCCTCTTGGAGGAGATCGACGCCTATGCCCGGGCCAGCGATCTGCGCGTGCGCCAGGTCAGCGCCTCCCTGCTCGGAAGCTGGCAGGCGGTGCAGATCCTGCGCGCCGACGGGTTGCGCGTCGCCGATATAAGGCCGCTGGTCCGTTTCAACATCTCGGTCACCGCCGCGGACGGCAGCCGCATGGAAAGCGGCAGCCACGGCGTCGGCGGCCGCGAGCTCTATGCCGAGTTCGTCGGCGGCGGGCGCTGGCGCGCGGCGGTCGACGAGGCCGTGCGCCAGGCGCTGGTCAATCTCGATTCGGTGCCGGCACCGGCCGGTGAAATGACGGTCGTGCTCGGGCCGGGCTGGCCCGGCGTGCTGCTGCACGAAGCGATCGGTCACGGGCTCGAGGGCGATTTCAATCGCAAGAAGACGTCGGCCTTTGCCGGACTGATGGGCGAACGGGTCGCCGCGAAGGGCGTCACCGTGGTCGATGACGGCACGATCGAACGGCGGCGCGGTTCGCTCACGATCGACGACGAAGGCACGCCGACCCAGTACACCACGCTGATCGAGGATGGCATCCTGGTCGGTTATATGCAGGACCGGCAGAACGCCCGGCTGATGGGCATGCGCGCGACCGGCAACGGACGGCGCGAATCCTATGCGCATATCCCGATGCCGCGCATGACCAACACCTACATGCTGGCGGGCGGCTACGAGCCTGAGGAAATTCTCGCCTCGGTCGAGAACGGCATCTATGCGGTCAATTTCGGCGGCGGACAGGTCGACATTACCTCAGGCAAGTTCGTGTTCACCTGCACCGAGGCCTATCGCATCGAGAACGGCAAGGCGACGGCGCCGATCAAGGGTGCCACCCTGATCGGCAACGGACCCGACGCGCTGACCCGCGTCGCGATGATCGGCAACGATCTCAAGCTCGATACCGGCGTCGGCACCTGCGGCAAGCAGGGTCAGGGCGTGCCGGTCGGCGTCGGCCAGCCGACCATGCGGATCGACCGGGTGACGGTGGGTGGCACCGGGGGCTGAGCGCCCGACGCGTGCCTTCGCGCGCGTATCTTCCGGTAATCGTGATTTGTGAACCGGTGACGCTGAGCATCGCTGAGGCAACCGCGCAGATGCGTTGAGCCACAGGCAGTGACCCGGCATGATCGCCTCCGGCCAGAACGGCCAAGAGGGAGCGATCATGGCCCGCGATCCCCGCTACGACATTCTGTTCGAACCGGTGCGGATCGGCCCGGTTGTCTCGAAGAATCGCTTCTACCAGGTGCCGCATTGCTCCGGCATGGGTGCTACCTGGCCGCAGACATTGGCGGCGATGCGCGGCGTCAAAGCCGAAGGCGGCTGGGGCGTCGTCTGCACGGAATATTGTTCGATCCATCCCTCTTCCGACGATACGCCCTATCCGTTCTGCCGGCTCTGGGACGAGGACGACGTGCGCGACCAGGCGCTGATGACCGAGGCCGTGCATGCGCATGGCGCGCTCGCCGGCGTCGAGCTGTGGCATGGCGGCTATCACGCGCTCAACCGTTTCAGCCGCGAAGCGCATATCGGCCCGAGCGCGCGGCCGGTGCATGGCTACGATCCGGTGCAGTCGCGCGCGATGGATCGCAGCGACATCCGCAACCTGCGACGCTGGCAATCCGATGCAGCCAGGCGCGCGGTGCGAGCCGGTTTCGACATCGTCTATGTCTATGCCGGCCATACCTACATGCCGGCACAGTTCCTGTCGCCGCGCTTCAACGACCGCAGCGACGAATATGGCGGCTCCATCGAAAATCGTGCGCGACTGTTGCGCGAGATGATCGAGGACACGCGCGAGGCGGTCGGCCCGAATGTCGCGGTCGCGGTCAGGCTGATGGTCGACGAGTTCATCGGACCCGAGGGCATTCTCGCCGAACGTGAAGGCAAGGAGGTTCTCGAGATGCTCGGCGAACTGCCGGATCTCTGGGACGTGCAGCTCGGCGAATATCATGTCGATGCGCGCTCCTCGCGTTTCGTGAAAGAAGCCGCGCAGGAGCCGTATGTCGCTTTCGTCAAGCAACATACCAGCAAGCCGGTGGTCGGCGTCGGGCGGTTCACCTCGCCCGACACCATGGTCTCGCAAATCAAACGCGGGATCCTCGACATGATCGGTGCGGCACGCCCGTCGATCGCCGATCCGTTTCTGCCGAGCAAGATCGAGCAGGGCCGGATCGACGACATCCGCGAATGCATCGGCTGTAACATCTGCGTCGCGAGCAACGGCACGGGCACGCCGATTCGCTGCACGCAGAACCCGACCATGGGCGAGGAATGGCGCCGCGGCTGGCATCCCGACCGGATCGCGCCGAAGCATCGCGACGACACAGTGTTGATCGTCGGCGCCGGACCCGCCGGGCTCGAGGCGGCGCGCGCACTCGGCGAACGCGGCTATCAGGTGCATCTCGCGGAAGCGAGCAGCGAGCTGGGCGGCCGCGTGCCGCGCGAGGCGACATTGCCCGGTCTCTCGGAATGGATCCGCGTGCGCGACTGGCGCCAGGGCCAGATCGCTCGGATGACCAATGTCGAGGTCTATCGCGAGAGCGCGCTGACGGCGGACCAGGTGCTGGAGTTCGGTTTCCCGAACGTGGTGACCGCAACCGGTTCGCGCTGGCGGCGCGACGGTGTCGGTCGCGCGCATCATCGTCCCATCCCCGGTGCCGATGGTTTGCGCGTTTACACGCCGGACGATCTCTTTGCGGGCACGCCGATCGAAGGGCCGGTGCTGCTGTTCGACGACGATCATTATTACATGGGTGGGGTCGTGGCCGAGTCGCTGAATGCGCGCGGCCTCGCGGTGACGCTGGTCACCACAGCCGGCACGGTCTCGGCATGGACCTCCGCAAGCCTCGAACAGTCCTACATCCAGGCGCAGCTCATCGAGAAAAATGTCGACATCGTCGTCAATCACAGTCTGCTGAGGATCGGCGCGGACGAAATGACACTGGCCTGCGCCTTCACCGGGCGCGAACGAACGCTGCCGGCGCGTTCGGCGATGCTGGTGACGGCGCGGACCGCCGAGGACGAACTCTACCGGACGCTGGCCGCCGATCCGGACCGGCATGCAGCCGCGGGCATCGTCTCGCTGCGCCGCATCGGCGATTGCAGTAACCCCGGAACGATCGCCGCCGCCGTCCATGCCGGGCATCGCTATGCGCGCGAGTTCGGCGAAGCGCCGATGGACGAACCGGGCTTCCGGCTCGAACATCTGCGCCACGAGGCGCGGCAGCAATTCGGATGAAACGGTTGCGCGAACGGGGCCGTGGACCTGAGATTGTGCAGTTCAGTCCCAGCGTTCGAGCTTGACGCGCTGACCGGCCTTGGGCCGCAGCGTCACCACCGAGAGGCTGACCAGAGGCGGGTTCTGTGCCGGTGCAAGCCGCACCCGCTGGACCAGGCGCGAGAGAAAGAGCGGCGCCTCGATCATCGCGAGCCGGCTGCCGATGCAGGAGCGGGCGCCTGCGCTGAAGGCCAGATAGCTGCCGGGTTGCCGCTCGGTGCCGTCGAGAAACCGCTCGGGGCGGAACTTGCCGGCCTCGGGCCAGAAATCCGGGTGATGATGGATGCCGAGAATCGAAACACCGACCCGCATGCCGGCGCGGATCGGCATACCCCCGATTTCGTCATCCTGATCGGCAACGCGGATTAAGAGAGGCACCGCCGGCCGCAGCCGCATCGATTCGTAAAAGACCGCTGTCGTGTAAGGCAGCTTCTTCAGGTCGTCATAGTCCGGCGCTTCCGCGCCGAGGGCCAGCACCTCCTCGCGCATTTTCGCAAGTACCGCCGGATGTCGCGACATGTGGCGCAGAGTCCAGCCGAGCGCGGTCGCGGTGGTTTCGTGGCCGGTTAGCAGAAAGGTGACAACCTCGTCGCGGAGCTGCTTGTCGGTCATCTCCGGAAAATCCGGATCGTCGCGCGCTTCGATCAGCAGCGTGAGCAGATCGTCCGTTTTCACTTTCTCGGCACGGCGGATCGCAACGGCGCGCGCCGCCATCTTGTCGAGCTCGCCGATGGCCACGCGAAACCGGCGCTTGGTGTCGTCGCCCATGGTCGCGCCGAAATGCATCGCCCGGCCGCCATGCTCGAGCGCAACCTCGATCGCCTCGATATCGTGCCGGGTAATGAAATCGTCGGGCAGGGAAAATAAAGCGGTCGCGATGAATTCCAGTGTCGCCGAAACCATGCCCGGCATTCCGTCGATGCGTTTATCACTGCCGATCGCCGGCGCCCAACCGTCGATCACGCGATCGATCGCGGCGATCGCCTTCGGCGCCACCGTGCGAAAGCGCGAAGGTGCGAACGCGGGCTGCATGCGCGTACGCAAGGCGCGCCATTTCTCGCCGTTGGCGGCCAGCAGACTGTCGCCGACCAGCGGTGCGAAGGGCGAAAAATCCTTGCTGTAATTCGAAGTGTTGGTCTGCAACACATGGCGCGCCGTGTCGGGATGACCGATATGAATGAAGGACGATCGCCCGGTCCTGACCCGCATGATCGGGCTCATATGCATCGCCAGCGCCGCCAGCTCGCGCGCCGGATTCTCGTGGAAGCGCGCGAGATCGAGGCTCACCGGCGCATCGGCGGGGCGCCGGGCGATCCCTGGCGTGGCTGGTTGATGGGGACGGCGGGCGGGCGGTTTCATTCGGGCAATGGCTGACGATTTCGGATGCGACGACGCAGACGCGATCAGCGTAGCGGGCCCATGCCCGCTTGGCGACCGAACTCTTGTCGTCCGGTCAGCGGATCGCCTCGAGATGGAGATGCGGCCCGCTTTCCGGGCGCAGCGTCACCGCCGACGCAATCGGCCGCAACAAGGTGTCTGGCGCATGAATCTTCAACCGCCGGACGATCTGCAGGAGCCCGAGCGGTCCTTCGGTCAGCGCGAAGCGGCTGCCGAGACAAGCGCGGGGGCCGGATGCAAAGGGCATGTAGCTCGGCGAATCGCGCAGCGTCGTATCGTCGCCGAGGAATCGCTCCGGCAGGAACCGCTTCGGCTCCGGCCAGACCGCGGGATCGCGATGATAGGCGAAAACCGGCAGCGCGAAGAAGCTGCCCGCCATGAAACGGTTGCCGGCGATCTCATAGGGTTCCAGCAGGATGCGCGGCAAAACCGGAATCGGCGGATGCAGCCGCATCGATTCGCGGAAGACCGCCGTTGCGAGCGGTGCAGCGGCCAACGCCTCGCGCGCCGACATCCCGGCATCGACACCCGCCGCCTCGCGCCGCAACGCCTCCTGGGTTTCGGGATGCTGGCCGAGCAGGCGCAAGGTCCAGGCGAGTGCCACCGCGGTCGTCTCGTGCCCAACCAGAAGAAATGTCAGCAGCTCGTCGCGCAACTGGCGCTGGGTCATTTCGCTGCAGGCCGGATCGTCGTGCGCCGCGACAAGACGAGCGAGCACGTCGCCGTCGACGCCGCCATTGCTGTCGTTTCGGTTGCGCTGGTACATAAAGAGCCGCATCGCCACCTTGTCGAGACGGCGCATCGCCGCTTCGAAACCGGGTTCGCGCGCGGCGAGTATCTTGTATTGGTCGCTGCTGCGCAGCCAGGCATGCCGCGAGGCTGCGAGCAACGCCGTGTTGATCGCATCGATATCGCCGTCATCGAGCATCCGCCCGTCGGTGCCGGCGAGCACGCGCAGCAGCACGTCGAGCGTCGCGCGCACCAGGCCGCGCATCACGTCGACCGGCTGCTGTTTGACGGCATCGGCGATCCAGCGATCGATCACGATGTCGAAGGCATCGACGATATCGGCACCCATATCGACCAGCCGCGGCGGCGCGAAGGCGGGCTGGATGCGTTCGCGCACCGCGCGCCAGGTCTGGCCGTGCGATGTCAGAATGCCGTTGCCGATGATGAAACGGATCGAGCCGTAGCTCTTGGCAAGTCCATCGCCATCGAGTCCGAGAAAGGCCCGGGCATCGGCCGGCCGCGTGAGAACGATGAAACGCTGTTTGCCGACTTCGGCGAGCACCAGCCGTTCTGGCCGGCGTGCAAGGCGCGCGATGATCGGCAGCGGCGCCGCCGCGAAACTGGCCGGATCGACCCGCAAGCGGGTTCCGGCCTGCCGCCCGGTTGACGCCGCGCGTTCACCACTCATGCTACGCCAATCCCCGTGAGGGGCGGCCGATCCGGATCAATAGGCGAACTCGCGGAACACCGGATCGACGCTGCCATTCCATTCCGTTTCATAGCGCTGCAGCTTGATCCGGGCCGGCGGCTGGCCGCTGTCGGCAATCGTATCGAGGCTGCCAAGGAAATGCGTCTCGTCTTCGCCATGCTTGAGCATGGCACGCGCCTTCAGCCCCTGTCGCGCGATCGCCAGCGTGTCCTTCGCCCATTCGGCAACCCGGCGGCCGCGGAACGTGGCCTGCAGCGCATCGCGCGTCACGTCGGCACGAAGCTTTTCGCGCTCGTCCGCGCTCCAGTCCTTGCAGAGCGCCCAGGCGGCATCGAGCGAGGCTCCGTCGTAAAGCAGCCCGGTCCAGAAGGCGGGCAGCGCACAGAGCCGGTCCCACGGACCGCCATCGGCACCGCGCATCTCGAGGAAGCGCTTGAGCCGCACTTCGGGGAAGACGGTCGTCATATGATCGGTCCAGTCGCCCATGTCGGGCAGCTCGCCCGGCAATGCCGGCAGCCGGCCCGCGAGGAAGTCGCGGAACGACTGACCGCTCGCGTCGATATAGCGGCCGTCGCGATAGACGAAATACATCGGCACATCGAGCACCCAGTCGACATAGCGCTCGAAACCCATCCCGTCTTCGAAGACGAAGGGCAGCATGCCGCAGCGGTCGGGGTCGGTATCGGTCCAGACATGGCCGCGATAACTCATGAACCCGGACGGTTTGCCTTCGACGAACGGCGAATCGGCGAACAAGGCCGTCGCGATCGGCTGCAGCGCGATGCCGACGCGGAATTTTTTCACCATGTCGGCTTCGGAGGCGAAGTCGAGATTGACCTGCACCGTGCAGGTGCGCGTCATCATGTCGAGGCCGAGCTTGCCCTTCTTCGGCATGTAGGCCCCCATGATCTTGTAGCGGTCCTTCGGCATCCACGATATGTCCTCGCGGCGCCATTTCGGCTGGAATCCCATGCCGAGCATGCCGATGCCGAGCTCGTCGCCGACGGATTTCACCTGGGCAAGATGGCTGCGCACTTCGGCGCAGGTTTCATGCAGCGTTTCGACCGGCGCACCGGAAAGTTCGAACTGGCCGCCGGGCTCGAGAGAGATGTTGCAGAGACCCGAGTTGAGCGCGATCGTATTTTCGCCTTCGCGAATCCGCTCCCAGCCGAACTTCGCAGCAAGACCTTCGAGCAGCGCGCCGATACCGCTCGGCCCCTCATAGGGAAGCGGACGAAGATCGTCGAGACGGAAGCCGAATTTTTCATGTTCGGTTCCGATGCGCCAATCGGCCTTCGGCTTGAATCCCTGTTCGAGATACTCGACGAGTTGTCGTTTGGCGGTGATCTTATCGCCGCGATCCTTCGGCGGTGCCGACATGCGTGCCCTTCCCCAGATCGGTCCGGTCTTACCCGCGTGCGGGAGGCCTGGTGGACCCGTCGCCCAGAACGGCCTGCCAGCAGGCAAGCGCGGCGAGCGCGGCGGTGTCGGCACGCAGGATGCGCGGCCCGAGACCAACGGGCGTAACAAACGGGAGGGCGCGCAGCGCGTCAAGCTCCTCGCGCGCATAGCCGCCTTCCGGCCCGGTCATGACCGCCATTGGCGGCAAGCTGCGCGCGCGCCATTCGACAAGCGCATCGGCCAAAGGCTGCGCAGCGCCGGCCTCGGCGCAGAGAATGATCTGCCGCTGCGCCGGCCATGACGATAACAGTTTCTCCAGAGTGACCGGCTCGTCGACGATCGGCACGTCGAGCCGCTCGGTCTGCTCCGCGGCTTCGATCGCATGCGCGCGCAGCCGGTCGAGATTGACCCGCGCCACGACGGTATGACGGGTCACGACGGGCAGCAGACGCGCGACACCCAGCTCGGTCGCCTTTTCGACCAGCCAGTCGATGCGCTGCCGTTTGAGCGGCGCGAAGGCAAGCCAGAGATCGGGTGTCGCCTTCTGCGCGCGCAACGATGCCTCGGCAATCAACCGCGCCTCGCGGCGATCGAGGCGATCGATGCGGGCCCGCCATTCGCCGTCGCGACCGTTGAACAAGCCGATCGCGGCACCCGGACCGAGCCGCAGCACGTTCTTCAGATAATGCGCACGATCGGCATCGAGCGCGATCTCCGCGCCATCGCCGAGCGCCACGTCGACATACAGCCGCGCAACGATGCCCGGTTCGCTCTCGTCCTGCCTCGCCATGAAATCCGATCCGGTTGTGAAGAAGGCTGCCGACCGGCAAGATCGGAAGCATGACGGAATTTCCGCAGGCAAGACAGGGCTTCACCGATATCGGTCGCGACGACTGGATCGACCGGCATCTGCCGGCAGCATTGCGGCCCTTTGCACGGCTCGCACGGCTCGACCGGCCGATCGGCACCTGGCTTTTGCTGCTGCCCGGCTGGTGGTCGATCGCGCTCGCCGGCAACCAAGCGCCATCGATCCGCCTGATGCTGCTGTTCGCGGTCGGCGCACTGGTGATGCGCGGCGCCGGCTGCACCTGGAACGACATCGTCGACCGCCGGATCGACGCAAAGGTGGAACGCACCGCCGCCCGCCCGCTGCCGAGCGGTGCTGTTTCACTGACCGGTGCGCTGATCTTTCTCGCACTGCAATTGCTGATCGGGCTCGCGATCCTGCTGAGCTTCGATCGGTTCACCATCCTGCTCGGCGCTGTCTCGCTGCTGCCGATCGCAATCTATCCGTTCATGAAACGCATCACCTGGTGGCCGCAGGCGTTTCTCGGCCTCACCTTCAACTGGGGCGCGCTGCTGGGCTGGAGTGCGGCGGTCGGCGGCGATCTCGGATGGGCGCCGGTGCTGTTGTATCTCGGCGGCATCGCCTGGACTTTGTTCTACGACACGATTTATGCGCATCAGGACAAGGTAGACGATGCGCTGATCGGCGTGAAATCGACCGCACTCAAATTCGGCGATGCGAGCAAGACTTGGCTCGCCGGCTTTGCCGTTGCGACCCTCCTTCTCTGGGCGCTCGCCTTGCTGCTCGCCGGGATCGGCTGGGCCGGCTGGCTGCTGTTCCCGGCGGTCGCTGGCCATATGGGCTGGCAACTCGCGCGATGGCAGATCGACGACCCGGCCGATTGTTTCGCGAAGTTCCTCTCCAACCGCGATCTCGGGCTCATCCTCTTTCTGGTGATCCTCGCCGGTCGGCTGAGTTCATGATCGAAGACGGCGCGGCCGCCTTGCATGGCGATTTCATCCGCCGCGAGACCGTGATCGCAGCACCCCCGCTGGTACCGGAAATCTCGCTCCATCTCGCGACCGAGATCACGCCGATCTGGCATGCGAGCGAGGCAGCACTCGAGCGCCACGGCATCGATCCGCCTTACTGGGCTTTCGCCTGGCCCGGCGGGCAGGCGCTGGCGCGCCATCTGCTCGATCATCCCCATCTCGTCGCCGGCCTTCGGCTGCTGGATTTCGCAGCCGGCTCCGGCCTGGTCGCGATTGCCGCCGCCAAGGCCGGCGCCATTGCCGAAGCCAACGACATCGATCCCGTGGCGGTGGAGGCGATCGCGCTCAATGCCGCGCTCAACGACACGCGCGTCGAGATCGCACCGGGCGATCTGACCGGCACGGCGTGCCGCTGGGACGTCGTGATGGCGGGCGACGTCTGTTACGAAAAGCCGATGGCCGAGCGGGTCTTTCCCTGGCTGGTCGCCTGTGCCGGCGCCGGCGCGCTGGTGTTGATGGCCGATCCGGGCCGCACCTATCTGCCGGCGCAAGGCCTCGAACGGGTCGCCGTCTATGCCGTGCCGACCTCGCTCGAGCTCGAGGATCGAACGCTGCGCGAGACGATCATCTGGCGTATCCTGCCGCGCGCAACGGAGGACAAGCATGACGGATGAGACTATCGGGCGGGTCGCCGCTCTGTGGCGCTACCCGGTACAATCGCTGCGCGGCGAGCGGCTCGACACGCTCGAGATCGGCCCCAAGGGACCGATCGGCGATCGCGGCTGGGGCATTTTCGACCCCGAAGCCGGTCATATCGCGATTTCGGCGCGGGGCAAGAAAAAGTGGCGGCCGCTGATCACCTGGCAGGCGCGCTATGTGCGCGAGCCAAAGCTCGATGCGCCGCTGCCGCCGGTCGAGATCGAGTTCGAGGACGGCACGCGCCTGACGAGCGATCGCGCCGACATCGACGCGAAGCTTGCCGACCGGCTCGGCTGGCCGGGGCAATTCGTCGAAGTCGCCAAGAGCGTGCCGGCCTACGAGCACGCGCATGTCCATGCGCTGACCAGAGCAACGCTGGAAACATTTGCAAAACATTATCCCTCCGGCCGCTTCGAGCCGGAGCGATTCCGCCCCAATATGTTCATCGCGACCGAGGGTCTTTCGGGGTTCGTCGAATCCGGCTGGATCGGTTCGGCGTTGCAGGCCGGCCGCATCGGTCTCGCCATCGACGAACATTGCATCCGCTGTGTGATCACGACCCTGCCGCAGGGCGATCTGCCGCAGGATGCCGGGATCCTTGCGACCGTGACCGAAACCAACAAGCAGCATGCCGGCATTTACTGCAGCGTGCGGCAGGAAGGCACGTTGCGGCTCGGCGATCCGGTTCTGCTGACCCGCAGCACGTAGCGCTCAGCGCCCACCGCTCAACGCAGGGCGTTTAGCGATAGCGCAGCTTGAAGCCGAGCACGGTCGCATAGAGCATCAGCGAGACTGTGTTCGCGAGCGTCACGACCATCGACCGGATGGCGATGCCGTAGATCAGCCAGAGCGTGATGCCGGCGACCGCCATCGTCAGCATGATCAGCGAAAGATCGCTGGTCGAGCGCGTGCGCCAGACCTTGATGACCTGCGGCAGGCTCGAGAAGGTCGTCAGAACGCCGGCAACAAGACCGATCGCCTCGACCCACCAGACGCTCCACCAACCCATATCGCTGCTCATCGCGGCTCCTGATCTGTTCCGCCGGGAAACCTACGCCGCGAACCTCCGGCGCACGGCCCCAACCCGTCAATGTCGGGGCCGCGGATCAACATTCGATAATCTCGAGATGCGGCCAGTCTGAGCGGATCGGATCGCTGCGCAGCAGCGCGGTGCGGCGCATGCGCTCCGCCGGATCGGCGATTGCAGCCAGGATGAAATCCTCGATCGCATTTTGGTTGCCGCAGCGGCGATGCAGGGCAGCCAGCGCTTCGTTCTGGAAGGCAGCGCAATGCGGCCGGCCTTCGGCCGCCATCGAGGCCAGCCCCAGCGGTGCGCCGTCGATCCGCATGACACCGTGCAGGCTGACATAGGCGAGCGCGCTGTCGACCCGGCTTCCGTTTTCGGTCTCAAGCCCCAACCCGCTCAATCGCGCATAGACGTAGCTCTCGCCGACGATCTCCGTCGCATGCATGACGCGAAGCTGGGTTTCGTCGAGCCAGGTGATCGAAAGCCGCACGCGCATATTTTCGCAGTGATGAAGATTGCCGGGGATCGAGCCGTAACGCGTGACATGCGTCGCATAGCAGATGTCGTAATCGTCGAGCCAGGCGCGCGTCACCGGAATCTCGGTCTCCGGCGCATGCGCGAATTTGCGCGCAAGCTGAACCGGCGACTGGTTCGAGCCGATTGCCAGCACCGGCGTGCGGCCGCCGAGATCGGGCACATCTTGCAGCGTCTCGGCCGCGCCGTTCCGGAACAGGAACGAGGCATCGGGAATGTCGAAGGGATAGGATTGCGCCAGCGCCAGCCGCTCGGCGCGGCCGGTCGGCACCGCCCAGAGCGTCACGAAGTCTTGCCTGCGGCCGCAGCGGGCGGATCGCCGACATGCCGTTCAATGCGCCAGCGGCTCAGCGCATCATCGACGCTCTGCCAGGCGAGCCGGCCCCAGGCGGCTTTCGCTTCCTCGTGGCTGTCGAACGGACCGTGCCAGATCTCTTCGCCCTCGGCCGGCGTCGAAAACCTTGTGTCGGTGTAACGGCCGCCGACAACCCAGTACCGGGCCGGCTCTTCGGCCTCGCGCTCCTGCTCGATGCGATAGCGCGCATGCGCATTGTCGACCGTGGCCCAGGCAAGCTGCTGCCAGCGGGCGCGTGCCGCGTCCAGATCGTCAAAGGGGCCATGGCGCTCTTCCGCCTTGCCACCCACGATGTCGGTGAAGCCGGTATCGGTATATTCGCCGCCGATTACCCAGTAGCGCGCCATTTTTCCGCCGCCGGTGTTTTGCGCCGTCGATGGCGGCCTGTATAGTCCGCTGTATGGCCGACTCGCAAACTACCACCCCGCAGGACTTTCAAGAGATCTACGATCGTTTCCAGGCGTCGATCTCGCGCTATGACTGCGGCAAATTCTGCTCGCCGCTGAATGGCGGCTCGCCGGTCTGCTGCTCGGTCGATCATGCGATCCCGGTAGTGCAGAAATCGGAATGGAAGCTTCTGAAGGGCCGCACCGATTTGTGGCGGACCTTCAAGGCCTTCGACAAGGCCTCGCAGGATATCGTCGACGACCTGTCGGACGACTGCAAGGCGATCCAGTGCAAGGGTGCGCGCTTCTGCGAGCGCGACAACCGGACCCTCGCCTGCCGCGCCTTCCCGTTCTTCCCCTATCTCGACCGCAACGACAAACTGGTCGGGATTTCCTATTACTGGGATTTCGAGGATCGCTGTTGGGTGCTCTCGAATCTGCAGATCGTCGAGCGCGATTTCGTGCGCGAGTTCATCTCGGCCTATGAATATCTGTTCGAGAAAGATCCCGACGAATACCAGGCCTATCGCGAACAGTCGCAGGCGATGCGCCGCGTCTTCTCGCGCTGGAAGCGCCCCATTCCGATCATCGGCCGCGAGGGCGGCTATCTGAAGGAACTGCCGAAAGGGCGTGGGCTGGTACCGGCGAACGTCGAGGATTTCACCAGGCACGGGCCCTACAAGTCGGCCAAGGCCTTCGCGCGTGAAGTGCGTGCGCTCGGCGGCGTCGTCCCCTATGGCTGGGACAACGCAGCCGCTCTTCTGAAATAGCGCTTTAAATTCGCGCCCGTCGCGACCGCCGCTTTGATCGCGGCGTCGCACGGCACGGTCTGCCCGTCAGGCGATCGTTTCGTAGACCGCGGGATAGATCCGCACGCCCGGAATCGTCGGCGTGCCGAGCTGCGCGACCATCTGCTCGACCGCATTGTGATATTCCTGCTCGCTCTTCCATTCAGAGACATTGACGAGCGCGAAGGACGAGCCGGGCTCGGTCGCGCGATGCAGCTTGCTCGAGACGAAGCCGGGCTGCTTCATCAGAAAATTATTGTATCGCCGCCACGCCTGGACGGTCTCGTCGATACGGTCCTGCGGGACCTCGATGGCGGTGATCGTGACGATAGCCATGGCGAACCGTTCTCCCCGAATTGAAACCTGCGGGCCCTTTTCTGGCCCCTTTGCCGGCGTATTGTCAAACCGGACAGGCGATTTTCGACGGGCGGCGGCTATCGCCGCCGAATCAGCCCAGATGCCGTCGGGCGAGGTCGTACCATTCGCGTTGGTTGCGACGGAACGGCCGCCCGGACCGCTCATAGCCGCGCACCACCTCCTGCAGCATCGCATCGCCCTCCTCGTTCCGGCCGAGGCGCTTGAGGAACACGCCAAAGCGGCTGCGCGCCTCGGCGCCCGGAAAGCGCGCGATCGCATCCGCGTATCGCGCCGCCGCTTCGTTGTTGCGGCCGGATGCTTCGAGTGCGCGGGCCAGCAGCAGATCGGCTGCCGGCATGTCGTAATGAGGATTGGCCGCGCGCAGGCGTTCGAGCGTCGCGGCGGCGATCTCATGAGCGCCGCCGGCGAACTGCGCACGGGCAAGACCGTATAGCAGCACCGGATCGTCGCGATGAACGCCGACCAGCGCACCTTCATAGAGCTCAATTGCCTTCAACGGTTCGCCGCCGTCGATATAGAGATCCGCCAGCGCGCGCCGATTGTCGACCGTATCCGCCGTCTCGAACGCGTCTTCCAGCCGCCGGCGATCGCGGCCGGGGTCGACTGCGCGCACCATCCCGGCAGCGGCACGATGCGCGGTGCGGGTCTGGGTCATATCGGGCAGCACCGCGACGACGAAATAGATCGCACAGCCGAGCAGCGGCACGAACACGATGACGAAGATCCAGAAGAATGGCCGGCCGCTGCGCACGACATGAACCGCGAACAGGATCTGGATCAGGATGACGAGAAGGCCGAAAATTTCCATGCACCGCTCCGGTCGGTCGCGACGACTGGCAGGGAGATGGGCCCCGGATGGTTGTTTGGCGAGCCCCGGTTGGTCCAAATCGGCACCAATGCCGGCGCGGATCGTCGGTTTGATGCCGGATTCGCCGATAGCCCGGGCCGGGGCGCAAAGCTAAGTTAGCCGCCATGCCCTATCGCTCGCTCCGCGATTTCATTGCCCGGCTCGAACGCGAGAAACGCCTGGTGCGCGTCGCGCATCCGGTCTCGCCGGTTCTGGAGATGACCGAGATCCAGACCCGGCTGCTCGCCGAGGGCGGGCCGGCGGTGCTGTTCGAGAATGTGATCCGGCCCGACGGCAGCCGTTATGGCATGCCGGTGCTGGTCAATTTGTTCGGCACCGTCGAGCGGGTCGCCTGGGGGATGGAGCGCGAGCCGAAGGATCTGCGCGCGCTCGGCGAGACGCTCGCCTTCCTCAAACAGCCCGAACCGCCGGGCGGCTGGCGCGAGGCACTCGAACTTTTGCCGATGCTCAAGACCGCGATGACGATGAAACCGAAGACGGTTTCGTCCGCACCCTGTCAGGAGATCGTGCTGACCGGCGCCCAGATCGATCTCGGTGCGCTGCCGATCCAGACCTGCTGGCCCGGCGAACCGGCACCCCTGATCACCTGGCCGCTGGTCGTGACGCAAGGGCCCGATCCCTCGGGCAACAAGGCGGATGCGTTCAATCTCGGCATCTACCGCATGCAAATTCTCGGCCGCGACCGCACGCTGATGCGCTGGCTCAAGCATCGCGGCGGCGCGCAGCATCATGCGCGCTGGAAGGATGCGAAACCCGAACCGCTGCCCGCGGCCGTTGTGATCGGCGCCGATCCGGGCACGATCCTAGCCGCGGTGACGCCGGTGCCAGATACGATGTCGGAGTATCAGTTCGCCGGCCTGCTGCGCGGCGCCAAGGTCGAGCTGGTCGACTGCAAGACCGTGCCGCTCAAGGTACCGGCCGAAGCCGAGATCGTGATCGAAGGCCATGTCGCGCTCGACGAATATGGCGACGAGGGCCCGTACGGCGACCATACCGGCTTCTATAACGCGGTCGAAAAATTTCCGGTCTTCACGGTGAGCGCGATCACGATGCAGCGCGATCCGATCTATCTCTCGACCTTCACCGGCCGGCCGCCCGACGAACCCTCGATTCTCGGCGAGGCCTTGAACGAACTCTTCGTGCCGCTGCTGCAGCAGCAATTCCCCGAGATCGTCGATTTCTGGTTGCCGCCGGAAGGCTGTTCATACCGCGTCGCGGTTGTGTCGATGAAGAAGGCCTATGCCGGCCACGCCAAGCGCGTGATGATGGGCGTGTGGTCGTTCCTGCGCCAGTTCATGTACACCAAGTTCGTCATCGTCGTGGATCACGACATCGACGCGCGCGACTGGAAGGCCGTGATCTGGGCGATCTCGACCAACATGGATCCGGTGCGCGACACCGTGCTGATCGAGAACACGCCGATCGACTATCTCGACTTCGCGAGTCCGGAATCCGGCCTCGGCGGCAAGATGGGGCTCGATGCGACGACCAAGATCGCGCCGGAAACGCATCGCGACTGGGGCCGCAAGATCCGGATGGATGACGCCGTGATCGACCGGATCGACCGGATCTGGCGCGATCTCGGCATCCCGGGCAGCGGCAGGAAGATATGGAAGAAACCATGAGTTTGCCCCACGCGGGCCGATGGCCCGCATCCCTTCCCATTGCCGACCGCTGGTTCGAACGGAAGACGATCGACGATTCGATCACGCTGCTGTGGGAACCGCATGTCGTGCCGCTGATGCGCTGCAATATTTGGCATGTGCGCGGAAGCGAACGTGATCTGGTGATCGATACCGGCATGGGCGTAGGCCGTCTCGCCGAAGCGATGCAGGACCTGGTCGACAAGCCGGTCGTTGCGATCGCCACGCACGGGCATAGTGACCATATGGGCAGTCATCACGAGTTTGCAGAATGCTGGTGCCATCCGCACGAAGCACCGCTGCTCGCGCAGCCCGATCTGACATCGCTCGATCCGGCGATCGCCTGGGGTAGCGACGGCGTCGAAGCGCTAGCCCGGCAGGGCTATGCGATGGAAGCGCCTTATCTCGTGACCGCGTTGCCGGCCGGCATGGCGCTCGAGACCTTTCGACAGAAGCCGGCCCGCGTGACGAGGCTGATCGACGAGGGCGACGAGGTGGCCACCGGCGACCGGCGCTTCGACGTGATCCATCTGCCCGGCCATTCGCCCGGCTCGATCGGCCTGTGGGAGAAGGCGACCGGCACTTTGTTTTCTGGCGACGCGATTTATGACGGGCCGCTGCTCGACGAGCTGCCCGAATCCGATATCGACCGGTATGTCACGACGATGGAGCGGTTAATCGATCTGCCGGCGCGCATCGTGCATGCCGGCCACGATCCGAGCTTCGACGGGCGGCGCCTGAAAGACCTTGCGCGCGCCTATATAGAGCGGCGGCGGCCGGCGCGGTTGCGAGCCGCGACTCGATGAAAAATCCCGCAACCTTCCGCATCCGCAAGGCACGCACCGCCGAGGCGGATGCGCTCTCCGAACTTGCGGTGCGCTCGAAGGCGCATTGGGGCTATGACGCGGCCTTCATGGCGCGCTGCCGCGAGGCGTTGCGCGTCGATCCCGCGACGATGCGGCGTTATCCCTATTACGTCGCCGAGCGCGACGGTGCTCTGCTCGGTTTTTACGGCCTCGAATCCGAAGCAGACCAGATCGGGCTCGCATTCTTTTTCGTGGCACCCGAGGCGATCGGGTCCGGGCTCGGCCGCGCGCTGCTCGAACATGCGAAGGAAACCGCGCGCGTCGCAGGCTATGACGAGCTGATCGCGATCGCCGATCCGAACGCGGCCGCGTTCTACGAAAAGATGGGTGGAAGGCCGGCCGGCGCGACACCGTCCGAGGTCGATCCGGCGCGCCCCTTGCCCGTCCTGCGGTTTCCGCTTGCCTGAGCCGACACAACAGGCTCCCGCCGAAGCGCGGCAAAAGCCGGTGCCGGTCCGTGTGCTGCGGATCGGGCTCTTTGTCATGCTCGGTTTGTCGGGGTTGTTGTTGCTCGACGTCGTGCTGCTGATGATCTTCTTCCGCAGTCCGCCCGACGACATGCCGCATAGCAGCGGCTCGAACGCGGTCTGGGCCGAACAGGAATGGGTCGGCGAGATACAGGACGGCGCGACCTACGACCTGTTTGCCGCGACTCTCGAACGCAATGCGATCAGCGACGTGTTCTTCCATGTCGGCCCGCTTGCCGCCGACGGCACGATCGATCCGGCATTGTATGGCAATGCGGAAACGCTCCTCGCGGAACTCGGGCGGCGGTTGCCGGCGTTGCGCGCACAGGCCTGGATTGGCGGACGCGAGACAAGGGGCGGCGGATCGATCGATCTCGCCGATCAGACGGTGCGATCGCGCATCGCCGGGACCGCGGCGACGTTGCTCGCGCTCGGTTTCGACGGCATCCACTACAACATCGCCCCGATCGAAAGCGGCAACCGCCGTTTGCTAGCGCTGCTCGAGCTGACGCGGCCGCTGGTCGATGCTGTCGATGGCACGTTGTCGGTTGCGGCCGAGATCATCGAGCCGCTGCCGGGTACGCGTCGCCCGATCGGGCGGATCTTTCCGGACACCGTGCTGTGGTCGAGCGACTATTACGCGGCGATCGCCGAACGCGTCGATCAGGTGGCGGTGCGCATGTACGACACGGGGATGCCATTCTCCTGGGCCTATGGTGCGATCGTCGGCTGGCTGACACCACGCGTCTGGCATGCCATGTCGGAGGGACAGGCCGATTTGTTGATCGGCGTGCCGACCCATCGGGACGAAGGCGGCGGTTTTGGCGCCGATGCTGAAACCCTCGAATCGGCGCTCACCGGCATTGCCTATGCGATACCGCGCGGCGGCGACGCGCCGTCGCAACTGGGGCTGGCGATCTACGCATACGGCACCACGGACGACGCGGATTGGGCGACATGGCGTCGCTACTGGCTGGGATTGTCCGACCCGGCCGAGTGAGCCCTTGCCTTCGCGGCGCCGGCCTGCCACCTAATCGCCAACCGGATTTCAACGAACAGCAGCGGAGCGACTTCCATGGCGGCGCGCCGGACCAAGGCAAAATCGGGCAAGGGTACGGGCGGCACGAAGCGCAGGGCGAAGAAGCCGCCCGATGCCAGGAAATCGCGCGGCAGATCGCCTGCAAGGAAATCCGCCGGCAAGGCATCCGTGCCCGCAAAACGTAATGCAAAGAAAGCAGCAGCCCGGAAGAGCGCCGCCAAACGGCCCGTAACGAAAAAGACGGCTGCAAAGAAGGCTGCGCCGAAGAAAGCGGCGGCGAAAAAATCGCTAGCAAAAAAGACTGGCGCAAAAAAGATTGCCGTAAGAAAGACGGTCGTGAAAAAGGACGTCGCCAGGCAGAAAGCAGCGCCGAAGCGCAGCCCGGCGCTGCGTCCCGCCCCGCGCCGGCCGGCGGCCAAGCGCATCGCTTCGGCAACGCGCGCCGGCCGTGTGCGGATCGCGACGGCGAAGCAGCGCGACGTTCGCAAGGTCGGCAGCCGGCCGGTCGCGAAGGCAAAGCCCATCAGGCCCGTCACCAGCGCCCGCCGCCGCCACGCCGAACCCGACGCGGCTTTGCTCGATCCACTCGACGATCTGATCGTAAGGAACGTTCCGTTCGAGTCGATCTTCCGTCCAGCGATACCAGTGATACATTTGCGACGGTCGCGCGAATTGCTCTCTCAGATCGAGCGCCTTGTTTCCCCAGAGTTCGCTCAACTTAAAAGCCCAGTACGAGGCATAGCCGGGAGTCGCGAGCAAGTCGTCGATCTTGCGCGTTCGCTTCTCGTGAGACGTGTCGCTCAGGAAGGCCTGCACGTCACCGGGTTGTGGAAGCGATCCGGCGATGTCCAGCGAAACCCGGCGCAAGAATTCAGCGTCGGTGCAGAGTTCCGAAGGAACCATTCCCAGCTTTTTCAGTTTCTGCGAAATCAGCCTATCAATTACAGTCGGCGAATCTTCTTTCGGATACTCTGCGTCGGTGACGGCAGCAAACGGAATCGTGATCGGAATCGACACGATGCCATTGTCGTAAAACGCGATGAGATGCGTATCACCCGGGCCGAGAATCGTCACGATTCCCTGTTCGTCGACCGATGCGACGCTGTCATCGAGCACGTCGTAATAACACAACGGCGTCACGTCTTCGCGCCTTTGGTCGGACCATTCGCAGATGACGCGGACCGCGTGGGTTTGGCCGGGCGTCGTCTCCGAAATCTCGGCGGGCATCATCTGGAGATCTTCGAATTGAGGATCTTCGGGATCGACAGGCATGGCACCTCCTTCGATCCATTTTCTGATCAATTCGTATTTCCAGCCGTCTTTGGTGAATCGCTCGCCCCCGCCGTGGTCGATTTGCAGCGTCGGTTTCAGCAGAATCAGGCTCGATTCGGGATGCGCAATGTCGACACGCGGGTTCTCTCCTTCGAGCAGCGTCTGATGGTCGATTTTAAAATCGTAGCCGAACAGCGACAGGCGGAAGCCCCCCTGCCCGCTCGCCGAGCCATGACAATTTCGTCCGCTGCAGCCGAGCGTTCGAAGCAGAGGGAGAACGT
>JBBDWW010000309.1:0-2867 GCA_040902645.1 Dongiaceae bacterium
CGCCCGAACAGGATCGCCAGATCGGTGACCGGCACCGGCATCACCGCGCCGGGCGCGCCGAACCAGGCATCGAGACGCAGGGTCAGCGCGCGGACATCGCCAAGATGGGCGACCGCCGACCAGATCGTAGCGATTTCAGCGTTGCTGCCGGCGGCAAGCGCGGAGGCGGGATCGAGCTCGCCGGTTTCCGGATCGAGCCCTGTTGCGGCCAGCAACCGCGCCGTCAACGCATCGTCGCCGGCGGCCAGCTCGGCCGCGATCGCGCGATAGCCGGGCATCCAGGTTCGATGGAAATCGAACAGCGTGCCGTCCTTGTCGAACAGGATCGCGCGGATCGTCGGCGCCGCCATCGACGGGTTCTATCCGGTTCCGGTTGCGGGATCAGGCGACGCCGAGGCGTCGTGCCTGTTTCGCCGAAAGCGCCTGGAGGGTCCGGTCAGTCACCATCGCAAGCAGCGCGATCGAACCACCGGCGATGACGCCCATGCCGAAATCGGCCGACGTCATCGAGCCGAACACCATCTGGCCGAGATCGCGCGTGCCGATCAACGCCGCGATGACCAGCATCGCAAAGGCGAACATGATCGTCTGGTTGAGACCCAACATGACCTGCGGCAAAGCGAGCGGCAGGCGCACCTGCCAGAGAATCTGCCGTTCGGTGCAGCCGATGGCCCGCGCCGCTTCGATCACATGCGCCGGTACCGTGCGCAGCCCGTGTTCCATGTACCGGATGGCCGGCACGATCGCGTAGGCAATGATCGCAAGCATGGCGGAAAAATCACCGATCTTGAACAGCATGATGACCGGGATAAGGTACACGAATTGCGGCATGGTTTGCAGCGTATCGTTGATCGGCCGCATGACGGCGGAAACTCGTTCGCTGTTGGCGGCCCAGATGCCGATGGCACTGCCGAGCACGAAGCAGACGGCGACCGACGCGGTCATCAGATAGAGGCTTTCCATCGCCGGCTTCCAGGCATTGCCGAGCAGGATGAATAGCAGCGCCAGAAAGACGAACAGCCCGAGACGCCAGCCGCCCGCCAGCACGGTCAACAGAACGACGATCGCCATGAAGGCCGGCCAGGGCGTGCCGGTGGCACCGAAATAATAGAGACCGCCGAGCAGCACGACCGGCACGACGCCCTTCCAGCCCCATTTCCGGAAGCAGGACCAGGCGATACCCAAAAGGATCGCGACATAAACCGCCGTCACCGTCGGCGACATGTCGAAGCCCCAGTAATTGGCGCGCACCGAGTTCTCGAGTCCGATCCGGAGCGGCAGCAGATAGAAGAACAAAGTCGCATTCTTCCAGGCATCGAGCGGCTCGTACCAGTTCGTCGAGACGTATTTCACCATCTCGTTGAGCGGCTGGGCCGGATAAATCCGCCAGTCATCAGGGTATTGCTGGAGGGCCGGGAAGATGTAGCTGAGCAGCACGAACACAATGACCGCAAGAATGGCCGCACTGGTCGCCGGATAGCGCCGCCAAAGCGGGCCCGAACGCGGCAACCGCGTCTCGCCGGCGCGGGCGGAAAAACCGCGCCCAATCCGGTCGATCATCATGGCGAGCAGCGCGATGACGATGCCCGAGAGCAAACTGGGCCCGAACTCGGCGCGCCGCAGGGTCGAGAGCAGCTCCCAGCCGATATCGTCGAAGCCGCCGATGATGGCCGCGATGATGACCATGCTGAGGGCCGCCATGACGCACTGGTTCAAGCCCATCATGATCGAGGGCATGGCGGCGGGCACTTCGACCCACCAGGTCAGCTGCCGGCGCGTGCTGCCAGCCATCTGGCCCGCCTCGACCGTGTTCGGCGCGACATTGGCGATGCCGACCATAACGTTACGGACCATCGGCGGAATCGCAAAGATGATGGCCGCAATCAGGCCGACCTGCGGACCGTAACCGAGCAGCAGGATCAGCGGCGTCAGGTAGGCGAAGGTCGGCACCGTCTGCATCACGTCGAGTGACGGCTGAATGATGCGCTGCGCCGTTTTACTGTGCGCACCCCAGATTCCGAGCAGCAGACCGATCACCGCCGACGCCGGCACGGCGATGCCGACCAGCGAGAGCGTGACCATGCTCTCTTCCCAGTAGCCGACGACGACCATGTAGGTGAGCGTAATGGCGGCAAAGACCGCGAGCTTGATCCCGTTGGCGCGCCAGGCGAGCAGCGTGATGATCACTAACGTCGCCAGCCAGGGCATCCACAGCAGGAAATCCCGCAGCCAGTGCAAGGGTGCGTTGATCGCAGTGCCGAACATGCGGGCCGGATCGCGCACGACCGCGACGAAACGGCGCATCGCCACGTTCAGCCAATCGTTGATCGGGACGTTTTCGAGCAACCAGTCGCTGGCCGGCGCGCGCATCCATGAAATCGTGTCGCGCAGCACAAAACAGACAACCGCAAAGGCCAGAACCGCGAGCCAGATCAGCGCATACCGGTCAATGCGCGCGACCGACTGGATCGCGCTCCCCGGCGGCCGATCGGCAACAACGCTCATGGCGCCCGGCCCTCTTCGGTCGCCAGCGCCATAAGGACGCCGGACGGCGTCACATGACCACGGACGGTGCCGCCCTCGTCGACACAATCGAGCGCACCGACGCCTCGGGAGAACTGCGGCAGAACCTGTTCGAGCGTCAGCCCCATCCCGATCGCGAACAGGACCGAGACGATCTCCCGCCACGGCGAATCCGGCTGGTGGACCACGCCGATGTAGCCGAAGATCATCATCGCGAAGATCCCCCAGACGAGATGGTGGACGTGGGTCCCGCCCACCGAGACGTTGCCCGGCCACCAGCTGACCTGCGCCTTGATCATGTGGGTCGAGGTACGGATGAACCCGAAGGTCCCGAGCAGCGCCAG
>JBBDWW010000310.1:0-19952 GCA_040902645.1 Dongiaceae bacterium
CGCGATATGGCCGACAATCCGCCCGCCATCTATGGCAACCAGCGAGAATGCAAGACTGCCATCGGCGCGCAAGCGGTCCACCAGATCGGCTTCGTTCGAGCCGGCGAATGCAACGACAAGCAGAGAATGAATGGCGGTGCGATCGCCCGGACTTTCCGGCCGGATCGCAATCGCACTCATATCCGTTGTGCGAGTTCCGGCAGACCGCCCGCATCGTAGGGCATGGAATCGATGAACGGCTTCCAGCGACCGTCGCTGCGCGCCTTCTGTGCATGAAGGGCGATCTCGTCAAGCGGCGCGAACCAGACATTGCCCCTGGATTTCATATGATCGAGCAGCGCTTCCATCGCCTCGGCGCGCGAAAGACGCGCCGTGACGAAGGGATGCCAGACGGCAATCCAGATACCGCCATGGCGCCAGGCGGCATCGAATTCGGCGCGGTAGATCGCGAACCCGTCTTCCGGCGTCTGCAGCGGCATCATCCAGCCGAAATCGCGGTTGAGCACGAAATGCGTCCAGTCGTCGAGCGCGCGCTGCGACGGCAGCTCGACGATCTCGCCGCGTGGATGCTTGATGATATAGGGCACGTCATGACCCATCATCGATGCGTCGTAGATCATGCCGTGATCGAACATCAGATCGAGTGTGTGGCGCGAGAAGCCATAAGACGGTGCGCGAAAGCCGCGCGGCTTCTTTCCGGTGGTCCGCTCGACCGCGGCAACGGCACGCTCGAACCAGTAGCGCTCGTTCTCCGGCGTCAGCCGGTTGCCCATCTCGTGGATATAGCCGTGATGCGCGATCTCGTGCCCGTCATCCAGAATCGCCTTCACCATCTCCGGATAGGCTTCGAGGCACCAGCCGGGTACGAAGAAGGTCTGCCTGATATCGTGATTGCGAAAGATTGCGAGCAGCCGCGGTACGGCGACATGCGCGTCGTAACGCATTTCCGAACGGGTCACCACGCGGTTGTCGGCATCCTCGCGAAATCCGAGATGCAGCAGGCTCTCGGCATCGATGTCGAAGGAGAAGCAGACGGCCGTGCGCTTGCCCTCCGGCCAAGGGAAGGGATGTTGGATCAGGTCGGTGGTAGTCATGGTCTCGCTTTCCGGCGGTTCGATGGGTGGGCCGCACAATCATGGGAAGCGGCTGCCGTTGCGGTCAAGCGTGGTCCGTTGCGCGCGGCCACGCCGTGCTAGCGCATCAGCAGGCCGGACAGCACGAAGGCGAGGATCAGCGCCGGCACGACCCAGCGCAGCAGGAGACCAAGCATGCGCAGCGCGACCGGGCGCCAGCCCAGCTCCGCCGCGAGCAACGCCGGATCGAGCCGCCACCCGACGAAGAGTGCGATCAGCAGCCCACCGGCCGGCAGCATGACGTTGGACACAAGCGCATCGACCGTTTCAAAAACGTCGTGCCCGGCAAAGTCGGAAAATGCCGCAAGCGGCCGCAACTCGGACCACAGATTGAACGAGAGCAGACTCGGCAGGCCGGCAACCCAGCAGGCAATGCCGGCGATAACGGTGGTGCGCGGTCGTGACCAGCCACTGCGCTTATGCAGTGGCGCCACCACGAGTTCGAGCAGCGACAATGCTGAAGCGAGCGCGGCGACGAACAGCAGGAGGAAGAACGCCGTCGCGACGACATCGCCGAACGGCAGGCGGCCGAAGGCGATCGGCAGTGTGACGAACATCAGCCCGACCCCTTCCGCCGGGTCGAGCCCGTAGCGAAACACCAGCGGAAAGATCGCCATGCCGGCGATGATCGAGATCGCGGTATCGCCCGCTAGCGTAATCCAGGCGGCGCGGCCGAGATCGAACGTCGTGCCCGCATAGCCGGCATAGGTGATCATCAGCCCCAGCCCGACGCCGATCGAGAAGAAGCCGAGGCCGAGCGCCTCGAGCGCAACGCGTGGCGTCAACTCGTCGGCATTCCATTGGAACAGAAAGGCGATGGTGCGCGGCACGTCACCCTCGATCGCCGCGTAGATCGACAGCGACAGCATCAGCGCAATCAATACCGGCATCAGGATCTTGCAGGCGGTTTCGATGCCGCCACCGATGCCATGCGAGACGATGAAGACAGCGACACCGAGGAACCCGGCCTGGCAAAGCGCGAGCAGAATCGGATCGCCGACGACGGTCCCGTAGAGTTGTTGCGTGGCGACGGCATCGAATCCGTCGAAGCCGGTCCAGAGAGCGCTGCCGGTGTAGGCGAGCGTCATGCCGGCGATCACCGCGTAATAGCTGAGCAGGAGAAAGCCCGCGAGAATCCCGAGCCATGCAATCCAGTGCCAGCGCGGGTTCGCACCCGCCGCGGCGGCGACACGGGCGACGCTGGTCGCCGCATCCGCCTGACCGCGCCGGCCGACGACGAACTCGGCAAGCAGCAGCGGCGCCACGACGAGGACGAGACCGAGCAGATAGAAGAGCAGGAAACCGGCGCCGCCGTTCTCGCCGACTTCGTAAGGAAACTTCCAGACCGAACCAAGCCCGACGGCTGAGCCAATCGTTGCCAGGATAAAACCGGTGCGACTGCCCCAGCGTTCGGACATAGTCTTGACCACAAAAGCGGGTTTCTGACCTCTGGATGCCACGCTGTTCGCATCGACGCCGCATCCCTGTCAATTAATACAGTGTCGCACGGCGGAAACCGCGGCGGATCGCTGGAATCCGTTGCGCCGATGGCAGCGCCGCGCAACAGTTGCCGGGCGCTGTCGGGGAGGTTCTGCATGCTCGAAGTGATGATCGAAAAATGGAGCAATCGCGACGGCAGCGACGACTATCTCTGGTCGCTCTGGCAGGATGGCAAGCGCGTCACAATGGGCGGGCATTTCGACAGTGCGGATGCGGCCGTCGAGGCGGCACGGCGATATTGCGACGAGCGGCTCGGCCGCGAGCCCGATCGCATGACGCATATCTGAGCGGGACGTCGACCCGCCGGCACATTCTTTACACATGGCCCGCCACGCGGCGGCGGGTAAGAACATGCGGCGCCGGATGCGGCGGGTTTCGGGTCGGCCGATGGGGCCGATCGGCGAGGCTATACGCAAGCAGGATGGGTGCGGATATTGCCGCAGCGACAGGCTCAGCCTAGGGTCACGGCCGTAACAGAGGGGCGGCGGATGGCGGCGGACGAACCCCGGCGGCGCCTGGCGGTCATTGTCGCGGCCGACGTGGTCGGATTCTCGCGTCTGGCGGAAGCGAACGAAAGCGCGGCGGTTGCCGCGCTCGCGACGCTGCGCCGTGCGGTGATCGACCCCGCGGTCAAGGAAGCGCGGGGCCGCATCTTCAAATCGACCGGCGATGGCGTGCTGGCGGAATTCGCCAGCCCGGTCGAGGCGGTCGGCTGCGCCATCGCGATCCAGCGGCGTGTCGAGAGCGGCGGCGAGCCCGGCGTGCCACCTTTGGTGCTGCGCATCGGCATCCATATCGGCGACGTGCTGGTGGAGGGCGAGGATCTGATGGGCGACGGCGTCAATGTCGCGGCACGGATCGAGGGCGAAGCCCCGCCCGGGGGCATCGCGCTCAGCCAGGACGTCTGGCGCTTCGTCGAGGGCAAGATCGATATCGCCTTCGAGGATGCGGGTGAACGGAGGCTCAAGAATATCGCGCGGCCGTTGCGCCTCTTTGTGGCACGCTTCGCCGTCGGCAATGGCGGCACGCCGTCGGACCGCCGGGCGCCGCTTTCCGACCGGCCATCGCTTGCGGTCCTGCCGTTCGACAATCTGGCCGGCGCGAGCGCGGATGCCTCCCTCTGCGATGGGTTGACCGAGGATCTGATCACCGACCTCTCGCGATTTCGTTCGCTGATGGTGATCGCGCGCAATTCGAGCTTCGTCTATCGCGGTAAGCCGCACGATATCAGGCGGGTCGGCCAGGAGCTCGGCGTGCGCTACGTGCTGGAAGGCAGCATCCGGCGGCTCGGTGAAAAGATCCGAATCAACGCGCAGCTCATCGATGCCGAGAACGGGCATCATGTCTGGGCCGAGCGCTATGACGGACCGGCCAACGAGATCTTTGCGATCCAGGAATCGGTCGTGCGCAATATCGCCGGCCATCTCGTGCTGCAACTCGAATATGCCGAGCTCGCCGAGGCAAAGCGAAAACCGCCTGAGAGCCTGCGCGCCTACGCGCTATGGCTCGAGGGAACGGAGCAGCATTCGTTCGGTACGATCGATGCGCATGAAAAGGCGCGAGCGCATTTCGAGGCGGCGATCGCGATCGAGCCCGGATTTGCGCGGGCGCATTCGAGTCTCGCCGAGCTCACCTATTTCGACACTTTTCTCGCCAATTGGGGCGTCGACCGCACGGGCCCCTTCGAGCGCGCCGTCGATCATGCCGAGCGCGCCGTCGGCCACGATCCGAATGACGGGCAGGCGCATGTCATCCTGGGCTGGGCACATCTGATGAGCGGTCGCTTCGGCCGCGCGCGCAAACATCTCGATGTTGCCGAGCGGCTCAATCCGAACGACGCCGATATGGCGATGTCGCGCGCGATGGCGCTGGCATTCCTCGGCGATCCGGCACGCGGCCTCGAATGCGCGGCGTTCGCGCGGCGGCTCAATCCGTTCGCGCCCGACTGGTATCTCTCCGACGAGGCGGTGATCCGGGTGATCGGCCGCGACCCCGCTGGCGCGCTCGCGATCTACGATGCGATGGGCGAGCTCTATCCGCATTCGATCGTGTGGCACGCGGCCGCTGCCGCCCACGCCGGGCGCGCCGCGGAAGCACGCCGGCTTGCGGCCGACTTCGCGCACCGCGCGGCGCGGCTCTGGGTCGGCGAGGCGAATGCGCAGCCGGCCGACTATGCGCGCTGGGTGGTGGCGGGATTTCCATTCCGGCGGGTGGAAGACGCCGACTATCTACGCGACGGGCTCGCGAAGGCCGGGCTCGCGATCTAGCGGGCGATATCGGCGTCGAGGATGCGAACGATCAGCGCTTCCTGCGCGCGGCTTTCGAACCCGCCTTGGCGCGGGACTTGGTCTTCGCCTTGCGCTTGGGTGCTTTCCGCTTCGGTGCCACGCGTTTCGCGGTCTTCCTCTTGGGCGCCTTGCGCTTTGTTTTCGCCGCCGATTTCCGGGTCTTTGTCTTGCGTTTCGGTTTGGCGGCGGATTTCTTGCCGGCCTTTTTCTTCGGCTTCGGCTTTGCAGCACCGGCCTTCTTGCGCGATGTCGATGTTTTCTTCCCGTCCGGGTCGCCAACCGGTCGCCCTTCGGGCAGGCCGGCGAGGCGCAGGCTTTGCAGCCAATGTTTCTCGGCCGCACTGTTCCGGATGAAGGCGCCGCGCTCGGCCTCGAGCGCAAGCGTCCAGGGTGTGTCGCCCGCAAGCTGGCGGAGCTGCTGGAACTTTCGTACTTCCGCTTCGGCCTTCTGTCGCTTGCCCTCGCGCGCATAGCCGGCCGCCAAAGTGAGGCGCATGTCGTTGTAATAGGACGGATGAATCTTCTTGTTCACCCGCGATGCGATCATGGCGGTCTGTTGGGCCGGTGCTGCATTGCCGGGATGGTCCAGTTTCGCGACCAGCGGCTCCATCTTCGCGCGCGACTCGGCATAGTGGCCCTGCTGATGCAGCGCGAACGCATAGGCCCAGACATGCCAGTCGTCCGGCTCGCGGCGGTGCCAGGGAAGGGTAAATTCGAAATACTGAATCGCGGCCTGAGCGTCGCCGAAATAGACCAGCGTCTCGGCCCAGTCGACCACCAGGCTGCGCAATGCCTTCTCGCCACGCTTGGGCGGCAGGCCGGTAAACGCGCTCAGTTTCTCATAGGCGTCGCGATAGGCCTGCAGGATCATTTCAGCATCCTGCGGGCGATTGAAGGCGCGCGCCGCATAGCGCAGCACATGGCCGCGCTTCCAGTCGACATACCAGTGGCTCTTGTCGCGCCGGGTGCGCGCCCGGTGCAGTTCGCCGACGGCATAGCGCAGCGCCGCCTTGCGGTCGCGCGCGGTCGCGAATTCGTCCCAGCCGTTGCGCCAGTCCTCAAGCATGACCCGGGCGAGCGCGGAACGGATCGGCGCGTTGTCGTCGGTCTTCATCTCGTCGAGCGCCTGGCGTTCGGCAGCGCCGATGCTCAGCCGCGTATTGGCCTCGAGCTTGCTCAGCACACGCCCAACCGCGGCTGGAATCTGCATTTGCCCTACTCCTTGGCCCCAAGAAGCAACGAAGCCAGTCTAATCCGTCGTCGGGTCGACCACAAATGCCCGCCATTCTTGCGCCCGCACGGGTGCGGCGAAAGCCCGACATTCGGCCGAAACGCCGCTATGCCGGGGCGCGGGACGCGGGATAGGTTTGCGGCATGCCGAGTCTGACCGAACGCCTCGTCGACCTCATCGCCCGCAAGCCGATCGTCGATGCCGATCGTCGCGCGGCGGCGCTTTTCGTACTTGATGCGCTGGCGAACGCACTGGCCGGCCGCAACAGCGCGCCGGGCCGCGTGCTGCTCGCCTGGGCGAAGGAACGGCCGGCGGCGAACGCGGACGGATTCGTTACGGCGGCACTCACCCATGTTCTTGAGATCGACGATCTGCATCGCTTCTCGGTCACGCATCCCGGCTGCGTCGTCGTGCCGGCGGCCCTGGCGGCTGCCGTTCGCGGCGGCAAGCGCGGTCACGCGCTGCTCGATTCGGTACTGGTCGGTTACGAGGCGATGTGCCGGATCGGCAATGCGGTCGGACCGGCCCATTACCGGATCTTTCACAACACCGCGACCTGCGGTCCGTTTGGCTCGGCGATGGCCGTCGGCCGCCTGCTCGGCCTCGAAGCAGCGCAGCAGGTCCATGCGCTCGGCAATGCGGGCTCGCAATCGGCCGGCTTCTGGGAGTTCCTCGAAACCGGGGCGATGACCAAGCATCTCCATGCCGGCCATGCGGCCGAAGCCGGTGCGCGCGCGGCCCAGCTCGCCAAGCACGGATTCACGGGACCGCCGACCATTCTCGAAGGCGATCGCGGGTTCTTTCGCGGGCTCTGTGCCGATCCCGATCCCGACGCGGTGCTGCGCGATCCCGAGGCGCCGTGGGAACTGCATCGCACGTCGATCAAGCCCTGGCCGTCCTGCCGGCATACCCATCCCCCGATCGATGCCGCCGCCTCGCTACGCGATGCGATCGGCAACCGTTCAATCGAGCGGGTCACCGTCGAAACCTATCCGGCGACGCTCGATCTCTGCGATCGTCCGGTACCCGATAGCGAATATGCCGCCAAGTTCTCGCTGCAGCATTGCGTCGCTGCGGCGCTTGCGCGACCGGTCGTAGATTTCGCCGCGTTCGATGCGCCGGCGCGCGCCGAGTTGGCGCCGCTGCGTGCCCGCGTCGAATGCCGCATCGGCGATCGATTTGCGGCGGCTTATCCTCGCGCCTGGGGTGCTGCCGTATCGGTGACGCTGGGCGACGGCGCCCTGCTCACGGCGGAACGCGAACACGCCAAAGGCGATCCGGAAGCAGCGCTCAATGTCGCCGCGATGCGCGCCAAGGCCGCGATGCTGTTGCGCCACGCCGACATCATCCTGCCGGATGGGTTTATCGCTGCCGTGCTGGCCTGGGCCGACGATGCGCCCTTGACCGGAGATGCGGTGCTCGGAGCCCTCGACCCATTGCGGAACTAGATCTGCGCCAGCGCCTGGTCGAGATCGGCGATCAGATCGTCCGCATCCTCAATTCCGATCGAGAGCCGCAGCAGATCGGGCGGCACATTGCCATGTGCGCCTTCGAGCGTCGCGCGATGTTCGATCAGGCTCTCGACGCCGCCGAGCGACGTTGCCGGCCGGAAGAGGCGTGTGGCGGTCGCCACACGGAGGGCCGCCGCGCCGTCGCCCCGGATCCGGATCGAGACCATGCCGCCGAACCCGCCTTGCATCTGCCTTCGCGCAATGTCGTGGCCCGGATGATTGGGCAGGCCCGGATACATCACATGGGAAACCTTAGGATGCCGCGTCATCGCCTCGGCGATGCGCTGGGCGCTTTGCGAGGCGCGCTCGACCCGCAGATAGAGCGTGCGCATGCCGCGCAGCAGCAGCCAGGCCTCGAACGGGCCGAGAATATTGCCTGTCGTGCCGCGCAATGTGCGGATGCGCTGCCAGGTTTCATCGTTGCGCGCCGTGACCAGCGCGCCGGCCAGCACGTCGCTATGGCCGTTGAGATACTTGGTCGCCGAATGCATCACGATGTCGGCGCCGTGCTCGATCGGCCGGGTGAGCACGGGGCTCGCTGCCGTCGAATCGACCACCGACAGAGCGCCGGCTTTATGCGCGGCCGCACTGACCGCCGCGATATCGATGATCTCCCAGGTCGGGTTGGCCGGCGTCTCGAACCAGACGAGCCTGGTGGGTGCGGCGCCGATCGCATCGACCAGTCCGTTGCCCGGTACCACCGTCAACTGAATGCCCCAGCGTTCGGCGAATTCCTGGAAGCGCAGTCGCGTGCCCCAGAAGATCGAGTCCTGCGCGACGACGCGCTCGCCCGGACGCAGCGTTTCGACGATCGTGGAGACGGAGGCGATGCCGGAGGCGAACAGCAGCGCATCGGCGCCGCCCTCGAGTTCGGCAAGCAGCTTTTCCGCCTGCTCCCAGTTCGGGTGATGGAAGCGCGAATAAAAATAGCCGGCGGGTGGTGCGTAATCCTGCCGGCGACGTTCATAGGTCGTGGCCATTTCGAGCGGCGGTACGATGCCGCCGCTGGCGGCGGCTTCGGTGCGACCGCCATGGGCGGCCAGCGTCTGCGGCTTGAATTTTTCGGTCATTGCCATTCGTGATCCGGAGATGGGGCGCCGATGCAGGTTTTCTTCCGGCGCCGCACGAGAATAGCAGCCGCGTTCCGGCGCCGGAAACCTGCCAGAATGGGGCGGCGCTGCGGCATGTTGTCGTGATCGCATGCCTTGCGATCAGAAACGCTGCTGCAGCACCTTTCCCTCGGTCGCGATGATCGTTTCGGCCGGCCACAACGCCGCCCAACGGTCGCCGACCGCCGCGAGATCGAGCGGCTGTGCCGGGAGACGCAGTGTACTGCCGGCAAAATAGGCAATCACGATGCCGGAACGGTTCGCTGCGGCCCAGCGAAGCGCGCTATTGGCATCGGGCAACACGATCAGCGGCTTCACCAGACGTCCCGCCAGATCGAATCCGCCGTCATACCGTCCGTAGATTGCGATCGGCTGGCCTGCCGCCTGTAGATCGTGAATCTCTGCGGCAACCGGTCGCAGATCGAAGAAGGCATGCAGCCCGCCGATGAATTCGATGTTGAGTGCGCTTGCCATCAAGGCCGGCAGCAAGGCCACCTGCAGAATCCTGTGCGCGAGCGGTCGCGGCGTCAGTTGCGCCAGCAGGTAACCGCCGCCGAGCAGCAGCAATCCGGCGCCCAGACTGATTCCACCGAGCCAGATCGGCAGGCTCGACTCGCCGAAGACCCGCCGCCAGACCGCATCGAGATGTGCATGCGGTACGATATTGAGCAGGAAAAACACGAATCCGATGAAGAGCAACGGCAGGCCTGGCAAAGCCGCGTGGAAATCGCGCGCCTTCTCCGGCGCCGAGCCGAGCGCGTGGGCGACAATCAACGCCGCCAATGCGAGCGCCGGCAATAACACATGCGGGCCGCGATAGGGATCGAGCAGCGCGCCAAGCAGCGCACCGCCGATGGCAGCGACAACCAGCCAACTGCCGGAATCGAATCCGCTGCGCTTCAATCGGGTCATGGTGCGCCAGGTCGAACGCCACCAGATCCACGGATAGGCGAACAGCAGCGCCCAAACCGCGAGCCAGTACCAGGCGCGGCGCTCCGGCTGCGCCTCCCGCGTCAACGCGGCTTCAAGACCGGGCCAACCGTTCGTGGCAACGAGCCAGCCGACCCAGACCGCAGAGACGGCGAGTGTCGTGATGGCGAGCCAGCCGCAGGACGAACGCGCGATCGGCGTATCGCGCAGAATGAGCGGCAAGGCGAAGGCCGGCGGCAGCAGCCAGGCCAGCGCCAGCGGCCCCTTGAGCAACAACCCCGCGGCCAGTGCGAGCGCAAACAGCGCAATGCCCGGCCATCGTGCGTCGTTGTGCAATCGCGCGAGCCCGAGCACCGACAGCAGGACAACGGCGATCATCGGCGTATCGGTCAAAGTCTGGCTGGCAAAGGCGACGATGCCACCGGTGCCGATGACGATCAGCGGGGCAAAGCGGGCGGCATCGGGTTGTGCCGGCCATAGTTTGCGTGCAGCGGCGAAGGCGAGAAACAGGCTCGCCAGAACGAACAACGGCGCGACCAGCCGCGCCCACCATTCGCTGACGCCGAACAGCGACCAGCCGGCATGGATCAGCCAGAACAAAAGATCCGGGCCGGCGCCGGCTGTGCTCGGCGTGTTCTGCCAGGACCACCAGGCATCGGAGAGCAGGCGTCCATCGACGCCGACCAAAGGCGGGCGCGCGGCAAGCCCGCCCAGCACCAGAACGAGCCAGATCAGGACCGCCCATAACGGCGGGCCCGACAGCAGCGATGCCCAGCCTTTCGCGTGAGACGCGTGCAAGGCAGCGTTCGCAGCACTCTGGGTTTCGGCGGTCCGGTTCATCACCGGCCGATTATAGGGATCGCGAAGGCGCTGCCGATAGCGCCCGGCGATGCGCGGCCGCCCGGCTCACATCGGGTCGTCGAGAATCGGATAGGTGAGCGTCCATTTCTCGGTCTCTGCCGCCTGGATCCATTCCGCCATCGCGGGCCAGGTCAGCACCGCATCGACATAGGCCTGGCAGGCATCGTCGAGTGTCACGTCGTACGTCGCAAAGCGCGTCACGACGGGTGCAAACATCGCATCGGCGATCGTGAAGCCGCCGAACAGAAACGGGCCATGTCCATGTACGCTGGTGCGGCCGAACCGCTCGCGACAATCGCGCCAGATCGCAGCGACGCGCCGGATATCGCGCGCCACTTCCGGGATCGCCGCACGGCTCTTCGCCTTGAGTTCGGAGCGGATATCCATCGGCAGATTCTGGCGCAGCTTCAGAAAGCCGCCATGCATCTCGTTCGCGATGGAGCGCGCATGCGTGCGCACCGCGAAATCCGCCGGCCAGAGTTTCGCATCGGGAAACCGTTCGGCGAGATATTCGCAGATCCCGAGCGACTCCCAGATCGTGCGGCCCTCATGGACGAGGCAGGGCACCTTGCCGGACGGCGAAAAGCGGCGGATCCGCTCGGCGGTATCGGTCTGGTCGAGGTAGATCACCTCTTCGTCGAACGGGATGCCGGTCTGTTTCAGCGCCAGCCAGGGCCGCAGCGACCAGGACGAGTAATTCTTGTTGCCGAGATAAATGATCGTGTCGGCCATCTGTCGCTCCCGTCGCTCGCCGCGGATTCCCATAGTCGAGCAGTGCCGATCGTACAAGCCGGGCGACGGGGTTGCGCTCGCGTGCGAAAGGCGCTGCGGCCCCTTTTCATTCGCCCGCCGCTTCGACATGCTGGCGCGCCTTCAGGATACCCCGAACCGAGCGAGCGCGAGGAGCATGGCGATGACGCATCATCTGGTCGACAGTAAGGGCAAGGCGGTGCCGATCACGCCGGTCTCCCGCAAGGGTTTCAAGGTGTGGCTGAAGGCCCAGCCGGCGGGGGTCCGCCAGTGGGTCGACGGCCATCATTTCGAGCCCAAACCCGGCGATTTTCTGGTCCTGCCGGCGCCCCGCGGCGGCCTTGGCGGGGTGCTGCTGGGGGTCGGCGAGGGGGCCGATATCTGGTCCTGGGGCGATCTTCCCTCGAAGCTGCCGGCGGGCCGCTATCGCATCGCCGCCACCCTGACGGCGGACGCGGCCAATGCCGCGGCGCTCGGCTGGGGCCTCGGCTCGTATCGCTTCACCCGCTATCGCAAGGCGTCGGGCAAGCTTGCCGATCTGGTCTGGCCGGAGGGTGCCGACCATGCACGCGTCGTCAACGCAATCGAGGCGACCTGGATGGTGCGCGATCTGGTCAACACGCCGGCCGAGGATATGGGGCCGGCGGAACTGGCCGAGGCCGCGAGCGACATCGCGAAGCAGCACAAGGCAACCTTCCGGGTCACAGTCGGCGACGATCTCCTGAAGAAGGGCTATCGCACCATTCATGCGGTCGGGCGCGCTTCCACGCGGCCGCCGCGCCTGATCGATCTGCGCTGGGGCAATCGGGGTCCGAAACTGACCCTGGTCGGCAAGGGCGTGTGCTTCGATTCCGGCGGCTACGATCTCAAGACCGCACAGGGCATGCAGGGCATGAAGAAGGACATGGGCGGTGCCGCCCACGTACTCGCGCTCGGGCGCATGATCATGTCGGCGAACCTGCCGGTCCGGCTGCGCGTGCTGGTGCCGGCGGTCGAAAATCTCGTGTCGGGCAATGCGTTCAAGCCGATGGACATCATCAAGACGTTCAAGGGCCTGACCGTCGAGATCGGCAACACCGATGCCGAAGGCCGCCTCATTTTGTGCGATGCGCTGGCCGAAGCGGACAGCGAGAATCCCAATCTCATCGTCGATTTCGCGACGCTGACGGGGGCTGCGCGCGTCGCGCTGGGCACCGATCTGCCGGCGCTCTTCTGCAACGACGATGCGACGGCGGCGCGGCTGCTTGCGGCCGGTCTTGCGGTCGACGATCCGCTCTGGCGCCTGCCGCTGCACAAGCCCTATGCGAAGCAGCTCAAGAGCAAGATCGCCGATATGAACAATATCTCGAGCGGCGGACAGGGCGGTGCGATCACCGCGGCGTTGTTCCTCAACGCCTTCGTCGCCGAGACGACGCCCTGGATTCATATCGACCTGATGGCCAGCAACGGCTCGCATCGGCCGGGCCGGCCCGAGGGCGGCGAGGCGATGGCGCTGCGCGCCTTGTTCGCGATGGTCGAAGGCTGGCTCGCCGACACGCCAGCGGCAAAGAAAGCAGGCGGGCGAAAGAAACGCTAGTCGTGCAACATTGCGGATGAACGTCGCGCGCGCTCAGTAGCCGAGGCGGCGATCGACGATATTGGCCGGCAGTTCGCCGCGCTCCATGCGCCTTATGCCATCGAGCACCACCGGCGCCGCCGTCTCCGGCTGGGTCAGGCTCGCGACATGCGGTGTGAGCGTTACGCGCGGGTGGGTCCAGAACGGATGCTCATTCGGCAGCGGCTCCGGCGTGAACACGTCGAGCGTCGCATAGCCAATATGTCCGGAATCGAGTGCGGCCAGCAGCTCGTCCTGCACCACATGACCGCCGCGCCCGGCATTGATGATCGCCGCGCCCTTCGGCAATTGCGCCAGGGTCTTCGCGTTGACGATCCCCGTCGTTTCTTTCGTCAGCGGCAGCAGGCAGACGAGAATTTCGCTGCGATTGAGGAAGGGATTGAGCCCTTCCGCGCCGTGGAAGCTTTTGACGCCGTCGACCGTTTTCGGTGTGCGGCTCCAGCCGGCCACATCGAAATCGAGCGCGACCAGCTTGCGCGCCGCATCGCTGCCGAGTACGCCGAGGCCGAGAATGCCAACCTTGCGATCGCGCGCGAGCGGATAGAGCAATGGTTCCCAACGGCTGCGGCGCTGCGATTCCTCGAACTCGGGCGCGCGGCGGTGATAGCGCAGCACATGCATCAGCACATATTCGCTCATGCCCTGCGTCAGCCCCTCATCGACGAGCCGCACAAGGGGCACGTTTGACGGCAGGGTCGTATCCTTGAGCAGCGCATCGACGCCGGCGCCGAGATTGAAAATCGCCTTGAGATTCTTGTAACGCTGCAGATCGCCGGGCTTGGGCCGCCAGGTGAGCGCATACTCGACCTTGTCTTCCGGTCCGGTATCCGGCCATAGCCTGACCGGGCGGGCGGGATCGAGCCGCTGCAGGACAGGAATCCAGGCGGCAAACTCGCCGGTCGGATCGTCGGGCACGTTGATCAGCAGTGTCATCGTTACATCCTCACCACACCGGTTTCGTCGGATCGCAGTTCGAAGGCCGCTTCCATCAGCGCCCGGGTATAAGGCTGGGTCGGTCGATCGAAAATAGTCTCGGCCTGGCCCTGTTCCACCACCTTGCCGTCCTTCAGCACGACGACTTCGTCGGCGAGCGCGCGCACGACGCGCAGGTCGTGGCTGATGAACAGATAGGCGAGCCGGTGCTTCTGCTGGAGCTGGCGCAACAGATCGACGATCTGCGCCTGCACCGACATATCGAGCGCCGAGGTCGGTTCGTCGAGCACCACGAAGCGCGGCTTCAGGATCATCGCGCGTGCGATCGCGATGCGCTGGCGCTGGCCGCCGGAGAATTCATGCGGGTAGCGATGTCGCGCTTCGGGATCGAGGCCGACTTCGTTGAGCGCTTCAATGATCAGCCGTTCCTGTTCGGCATCGTTCACCGCAAGTTTATGAACCTTCAGGCCCTCGGCGATGATCTCGGAGACCGACATGCGGGGCGAGAGCGAGCCGTAGGGATCCTGGAAGACGATCTGCATCTGGCGTCGCAGCGGACGCATGCGCGCGGCGTCGAAATTCTCGATATTCTTGCCGTCGAATCGGATCGCGCCCTTGCTGCCGATCAAGCGCAGCAGTGCAAGCGCCAGCGTTGTTTTGCCGGATCCGCTTTCGCCGACCACCCCGACGGTATGGCCCTCGCGCACTGACACCGTCACGCCGTCGATCGCCTTGATGTAATCGACCGTGCGGCGCAGCACGCCTTTGCGAATCGGGAACCAGACCTTGAGATCGTCGCAGGCGACGATCGCCGGCGCGTCGGGCTCGCTCTGCGCGGGATGGCCGCCCGGTTCGGCGGCCAGCAGCTTCTTTGTGTAGGGATGCTGTGGCCGTTCGAAGATTTCCTCGACGGGGCCCTGCTCGACGATCTCGCCCTGCAGCATGACGCAGACCTTGTCGGCGACGCGCCGCACGATATTGAGATCGTGGGTGATCATCAGCATCGCCATGCCGAGTTCCTGCTGCAGCTCCTTGAGCAGCTTCAGGATCTGCGCCTGCACGGTGACATCGAGGGCGGTGGTCGGTTCGTCGGCGATCAGCAGGTCGGGCTCGTTGGCGAGCGCCATCGCGATCATCACGCGCTGGCGCTGCCCGCCGGAGAGCTCGTGCGGAAAGGCGCCGAGCCGCTTCTCGGCATCCGGAATGCCGACCAGCGACAAAAGTTCGAGCGTCCGTTTGCGGGCCGCCGCGCGATCGAGCTTTTTATGCAGGAACAGGCCTTCGCTGATCTGCTTTTCGACCGAATGCAGCGGATTGAGCGAGGTCATCGGCTCCTGAAAGATCATCGAGATGTCGTCGCCGCGCACGTCCATCATCGTCGCTTCGTCGGCGCCGAGCAGTTCCTTGTCGCGGAAGAAGATCTTGCCGGAGGGGTGATGCGCCTTCGGATAGGGCAGCAGCTTCAGGATGGAAAGCGCAGTGACGGTCTTGCCCGAGCCGCTTTCGCCGACCAAAGCGACCGTCTCGCCTTTTCCGATGGTGAACGAGACATGCTTCACCGCTTCGACGGTACGCGCGCCGGTGCCGAAGCTGACCGACAGATCCTCGACGGAGAGGAGAGGCTCCTGGTCGTTGGCCATCTCAGGCAAATCCCTTGCGCGGGTCGAAGGCGTTGCGGACCGCCTCGCCGATGAAGATGAGCAGGCTCAGCATGGCGGCGATCGCGAAGAAGCCGGTCAGGCCAAGCCATGGCGCCTGCAGGTTGGCCTTGCCCTGGAGCAGCAATTCGCCGAGCGAGGGCGAGCCGGGTGGCAGGCCGAATCCAAGAAAATCGAGCGAGACCAGCGCGGTCACCGATCCGGCCAGCACGAACGGGAACAACGCCAACGTCGCGACCATCGCGTTCGGCAGCAGATGGCGCAGCATGATCACGGTGTTGCGCACGCCGAGTGCGCGGGCTGCGCGGACATACTCGAAATTGCGCGCGCGCAGGAACTCGGCGCGCACCACGCCAACCGGCCAGGTCCAGCTGAACAACAGCAGGATGCCGAGCAGCCACCAGAAGTTCGGGGTCACAATGCTGGCAAGGATGATCAGGATGAACAGCATCGGCATCGAGCCCCAGATTTCGAGCAGACGCTGGAAGACGAGATCGACCCAGCCGCCGTAATATCCCTGCACCGCGCCGGCGAGAATACCGAGTGCGGTCGCGGCCGCTGTCAAAGCGAGGCCGAACAGCACCGAGATGCGGAAGCCGTAAATCATGCGCGCCGCCACGTCGCGCGCCTGGTCGTCGGTGCCGAGCCAGTGATTTGCGTCCGGCGGCGACGGGGCGGGCAGACTGAGATCGAGGCTGACCGTGTCGAACGCATAGGGAATCAGCGGCCAGAGCATCCAGCCTTTCGCGTCGATCAGATCCCGCACATAGGGATCGCGATAATCCGCCTCGGTCTCGAAATCGCCGCCGAACGCGATCTCCGGATAGAACTTTGCGATCGGCAAATAGTACCCACCGTCATAGCTCACCAGCAGCGGACGGTCGTTCGCGACAAGCTCCGCGAACAGGCTGAAGGCGAACAGACCGAGGAACAGCCACAGCGCCCAGAAGCCGCGTCTGTTGGCGCGGAAATTGGCGAGCCGGCGACGGTTGAGCGGAGAAAGCTTCATCGCTAGAGCCGCCGCCGTTCGAAGTCGATGCGCGGATCGACCATCGTGTAGGCGAGATCGCCGACGAGATTGAGCACGAGCCCGAGCAACGTGAAGAAGAACAGCGTGCCGAACACGACCGGATAATCTCGGTTGATCAGCGATTCGAAACCGAGCAGGCCGAGCCCGTCGAGCGAGAAGATCGTTTCGATCAGCAGTGCGCCGGTGAAGAGGATGCCGATGAAGGCCGAGGGGAAGCCGGCGATGACGATCAGCATTGCGTTGCGGAACACATGGCCGTAAAGCACGCGCCGCTCCGACAGGCCCTTGGCGCGCGCGGTCGAGACATAGGCCTGGTTGATCTGGTCGAGGAACGAGTTCTTGGTCAGCATGGTCAAACCCGCAAAGCCGCCGATGACCAAAGCGGTGATCGGCAGCACCATGTGCCAAAGATAATCGAGGATCTGTTCGTACCAGGGCAGGGTGGCGAAATCGCTTGAGATCAGCCCGCGCAGCGGGAACCAGTCGAGATAGCTACCGCCGGCGAACAGCACGACCAGCAGGATAGCGAACAGGAATCCGGGAATGGCCGAGAGCGTAACCACGATGGCCGAGGTCCAGATATCGAAGCGGCTGCCGTCCCGGACCGCCTTGCGAATGCCGAGCGGGATCGAAATCAGATAGACGATCAACGTCGTCCAGATGCCGAGCGAGATCGAAACCGGCATTTTTTCCAGCACGAGATCGACGACCGGTCGGTCGCGGAAAAAGCTGTTGCCGAAATCGAAGCGCAAATAGCTGCCCATCATCTGCAGGAATCGCTCATGGGCCGGCTTGTCGAAGCCGTACAGCTTTTCGATCTCAGCGATGAAGGCGGGATCGAGACCCTGCGCGCCGCGATACAGGCTTTCGCCGCCTTCACCGCTGCGCGTCGAGGAAACCGTCTCGCCGGTGGTGCCGGAGATGCGCGTCGTCGCGCTGATGGCAGTGCCTTCGATTTCAGCGATGAGCTGCTCGATCGGACCGCCCGGTGCCGCCTGGATGATCGCGAAATTGAGCACCATGATCCCGAACAAAGTCGGGATGATCAGCAGCAGTCGTCGGATGATATAGGCGAGCATCTGCGGGCCGGTCTGTCGATCACTCGTCCGTCTGGATTTCTTCAGGCTCCGGCAACACCGCTTCCTTGTCCGGATCGATCCACCAGGTGTTGATCATGGCGAGTCCATATTTCGGCGGCGTCTCGGGATGGCCGAACTTGTTCCAGTAGACCACGCGATCGACCTGAATGTGCCAATGCGGGATCACGTACTGACCCCAGAGCAGCACGCGGTCGAGCGCGCGGGTGCGCGCGATCAGGCTCTCCCGGCTGGGTGCGGCGATGACCAGCTCGATCAGCTCGTCGATCACCGGATCCTTGATGCCGATGGCGTTACGGCTGCCCGGAATATCGGCCGACGCGCTCGACCAGAAATCGCGCTGCTCATTGCCGGGCGAAAGCGACTGGCCGATGCCGCCGACGATCATGTCGAAATCGAACGCATCGACGCGGTTCTGGTACTGCGCCGTATCGACCGTGCGCAGCCGCGGCGTGATGCCGAGCTTTTCCAGATTCTGCACGAAGGGCAGGCTGATCCGCTCAAACAGCGGATTGTTCAGCAGGATTTCGAAGGTCAGTTCCTTGCCGGTCTCTGCATGGACACGAATGCCGTCTTCGACCACCCAGCCGGCTTCCTTGAGCAGATCTGACGCGCGCCGCAAATTGGCGCGGTTGTTACCGCTGCCGTCGGTCGCCGGCACGTCGAAGGGCGTCGTGAACAATTCATCGGGAATGCGCCCGCGATAGCGCTCGAGGATTTCCAGCTCCTCGCCTTCCGGCAGGCCGCCGGAGGCGAGTTCGGTGTTCGAGAAGTAACTCTTGGTGCGCGTGTACTGATCGTAGAACAGAGTCTTGTTGGTCCATTCGAAATCGAAGGCAAGCCCGATCGCCTCGCGCACAAGCGGATCGGTGAACACATCGCGCCGTGTGTTGAAGAAATAGGCCTGCATCCCGGTCGGATTTTCGTTCGGAATCGATTCCTTCACGATCCGGCCGTCGCGCACCTGGGGAATGTCGTAGGCGGTCGCCCATTCCTTGGCCGAGCTCACCTGCTGGAAATCGAACTGGCCGGCCTTGAACGCCTCGAGCGTCACGGTGGGGTCGCGGTAGTATTCGAAGCGAATCTCGCCCCAGTTATACTGGCCGACATTGACCGGCAGATCGGCACCCCACCAATCCTCGACCCGTTCGTAAGTGACCGCGCGGCCGCTCTCGAAATTCTTGACGCGATAGGGGCCGGAGCCGAGCGGCGGTTCCAACGTGGGTGCCTCGAAATCGCGGCCTTCCCAGTAATGTTTCGGCAACACGGGCATCTGGCCGATGATGAGCGGCAGTTCGCGATTCTCGCCTTCGATGAACTCGAACCGGACGCGGTGCGTGTCGAGCGCCACCGCCGTCGCCACGCTGCCGTAATAGGCGCGATAGAAGGGATGGCCCTTGGCCTTGAGCGTATCGAAGGAAAAGACGACGTCGGCGGCGGTGATCGGTTCGCCGTCATGCCAGCGCGCTTCGGGGCGCAGCGCGAACTCGACCCAGCTTCGGTCCTCGGGCACGGTGATCGTCTCGACGATCAGCCCGTATTCGGTGAAGGCCTCGTCGCCGCTCGAGACCATCAGCGATTCATAGGTGAGGCTGATGCCGGCCGCGGGCACGCCCTTCAGCGTATAGGGATTGAACGTGTCGTAGGTTCCGACGGCGTCGAGTGTCAGGGTCCCGCCCTTCGGCGCATCGGGGTTCACATAGTCGAAATGTGCGAAATCGGGGCCGTAAAGCGGGTCCCCATGCATGGCGATCGCATGCATCGTCTGCCCCGGCGCATCGGTCGCCGTGCTTTCCTCGGCCGGCAACCGGTGCGGGCTGAGCGCAACGCCGGCTGCGAGGGCGACGAGGAGGGCTAAGACGATCTTGCGCATGGCGGCTCCCAGGACAGGGCAATAAACCCGGTATTCAGGACCGGGCATTCTAAGGATATTGGCGGCCGGCGCCACCGGCCGGGCACGTTGCCCGCCACCTTGCGGCGAATTAATGTTCGCCGCCATTCGCCGCCGGCACAGCTTTATCAATAGGGGACACGCGCCCGATGGGTCAGCGCATCAAGGCCGTCACGTTCGATCTCTGGGATACGATCGTCCACGACGATTCCGACGAACCCAAGCGCAAGGCCCAGGGCCTGCGCAGCAAGAAGCTGGAGCGCCGTCACCTGCTCTGGGAGGCGCTCAACGCCGAAAGCCCGATCGACGCGGCGATGGTGACGCTCGCCTACGATGTTGGCGATACCGCCTTCAACAAGACCTGGCACGACCAGCATGTCACCTGGACGATCGGCGAGCGGCTGCAGGTGATCCT
>JBBDWW010000311.1:0-2864 GCA_040902645.1 Dongiaceae bacterium
CCATGATGCCCGGGATTTCCTTGAACTGCCGGCGCACCTCGACCACCACCGAACCCGCCGCGCGACCGACCGCCATCATGCCGAGCGCACCGAACAGGAACGGCAGCAGGCCGCCGATGAACAGGCCGATCACCACATACGGATCCTGCAGGCGGAAGGTGATATCGAGTTCCGGGAAGTAGTGCTTGAGATCTTCGGTATAGGCCGCAAACAGCACGAGTGCCGCGAGACCCGCCGAACCGATCGCATAACCCTTGGTCACCGCCTTGGTGGTGTTGCCGACGGCATCCAGCGCATCGGTCGTCTTGCGGACGTCCGGCGGAAGATCGGCCATTTCGGCAATGCCACCGGCATTGTCGGTGACCGGGCCGTAGGCATCGAGTGCAACGACCATGCCGGCGAGCGCCAGCATCGTGGTCGCAGCGATCGCGATACCGAACAGACCCGCGAACGAGTGAGCCGCAAAGATGCCGACGCAGATCACGATCACCGGCAGCGCCGTCGATTCCATCGAAACCGCGAGGCCCTGGATGATGTTGGTCGCATGACCGGTCAGCGACGCCTTGGCCACGCTGCGCACCGGACGATACGCCGTCGAGGTGTAGTACTCGGTGATCCAGACCAGCAATCCGGTGACGCCGAGACCGACGAGCGCGCAGTAGAAGAGATCCCTGCCCTCGACCGAAATCTCGCCGAGCGGAATCGGCGTCGAAAAGCCGATCAGCCAGCCGATGACCAGCGCGATGAGCCCGCCGGATATCACCGCCGCCACGATGAGGCCGCGATAGAGCGCCCCCATGATGTTTTCGTTCTTGCCGAGACGGACGAAGAACGTGCCGATGACCGAACCGATGATGCAGGCCGCACCGATCGCGAGCGGCAGCATCATCAAAATTTCCTGCTGGGCCGGGACGGTGCTGAAGATCGCCGTGAGCAGCATGGTCGCGACCACGGTGACCGCATAGGTCTCGAACAGATCGGCCGCCATGCCGGCGCAGTCGCCGACATTGTCGCCCACGTTGTCGGCGATGACGGCCGGGTTACGCGGGTCATCCTCCGGAATGCCGGCTTCGATCTTGCCGACCAGGTCGGCGCCGACGTCGGCGCCCTTGGTGAAGATACCGCCGCCGAGACGCGCGAAGATCGAGATCAGCGATGCGCCGAACGAGAGCGCGACCAGCGCTTCGAGAACGCTGCGCTGCTCGAAGCCCATGCCGGTCAGCACGAAGTAGTAGATCGAGACGCCGAGCAGGCCGAGGCCGACCACCAGCATGCCGGTGATCGCACCCGCCTTGAACGCGATGGCGAGTGCGGGCTTGAGGCCGTGGCGTGCCGCCTCTGCCGTACGCACATTGGCGCGGACCGAGATGTTCATGCCGATATAGCCTGCCGCACCCGAAAGGATCGCCCCGATCGCAAAACCGATTGCGACCTGAAGGCCGAGCGCGAAACCGAGAATGGCGCCGACCACGACACCGACGATCGCGATCGTCGTGTACTGGCGATTGAGGTAGGCGCGCGCGCCTTCCTGAACCGCCGCCGCGATCTCTCGCATGCGATCGGTGCCGGTTGCCGCCGCCATGACGGCGCGCGTGGCGTAAGCGCCGTAGACCAGCGCCAACACACCGCAGGCAATGATTAGCCAATGGACCTGTGACATGACCCCTTCCCGTCCCAAAGTGGAACACCCGCCGGCTGCGGGCGAATAGCCCTGGCCGACCGGTACTGACCCCGAAAAAGCGCCGGGACAATAGGGGATGGGTCCCGGCAAGGCAAGATTCTGGCGGGTCGGAAAAGCCCCCAGCGGCCGCGCCGAAAAAGCCTACGGCGCGGCCGAAAGGCTCAGGCGGGCGTCTCGGCGGCGCGCTGCTGGCGGCGCAGCCAGACCAACGCCACCAGGATCGCGGCCGCCGGCAGGATGCCGCCCAGATTGACTGCCGCCCAGCCGAGGATGCTGTGCAATGCGCCGGCAGCGAAGGAGCAGACAGCGACGATGCCGAACACCAGAAAATCGTTGAGCCCCTGCGCCTTGCCGCGTTCGGCCGGCGTGTGGGTTTCCGTCAAAAGCGTCGACGAGCCGATGAACAGGAAGTTCCAGCCGACGCCGAGCAGCAGATTGGCGAGCCAGAAATTGAACACATCGATGCCGGCCAGGTTGGTGGCAATGCAGCCCGCGAACATCGCCACGCCGACGAACATGATATTGAGCACGCCGAAGCGGGCGATCAGGTGCCCGGTCACGAACGAGGGCGCGAACATGCCGAGCGCATGCCACTGGATGACGAAGGCCGCATCCTCGAACGCGTAGCCGCAGGCGACCATCGCGAGCGGCGTTGCCGTCATCACCATGATCATCACGCTGAACGCGCTGATGCCGCCGATGACCGACACGATATAGGCCGGCTGGCGCATGATCGTCAGCAGCGGCCGCCCCGTCTCCTTCCGTTGCGCCAGCGTGAGACCGGGAATTCGCAGTCCCTGCAGCATGCCCACGGCGATCAGATTGAGCGCCATCACCACCACGAAGCAGCCGGCGAAAATATAGGGATCGAGCAGATCGATCGACCATTTGGCCAGTTCCGGTCCGAAGATCGCCGCGACGACGCCGCCGGCCAGCACCAGCGAGATCGCCTTGGGCCGGAACGAGAGGCTCGACACTTCGGCGGCAGCGAACCTATAGAACTGCGCGACGCCGTTGGCCGAACCGACCAGGGCATTGCCGAGCGCGAACAGCCAGAAATCGCCGAGATAGACGGCCACCACCATGATCGCGCCGGCGAGCACGCCGAGCCCGGCGCCGAGCGTGAAGCCGAAGCGGCGCCCGAAGCGCTGCATCAGCATCGAGATCGGAAACGAGATCGCCA
>JBBDWW010000312.1:0-1957 GCA_040902645.1 Dongiaceae bacterium
GCCCGCTTCGCCGCCGAAGGGGCCCGGGTGATGGCGGCGGCGCGTAATCGCCCCGACGATCTGCCGGCCGGCGTCATGTGGCGCGATTGCGATGTGACGAAGCGTGCCGATGTCGAGGCATTGGTCGCCGCCGCGCGCGATGCGTTCGGCGGCATCGACGTGCTGGTCAACAATGCCGGCATCCTGATTGAAGGCACGCTGGTCGATACCAGCGACGAGGATTGGGATCGCCAGTTCGCGGTCAATGTGCGCAGCGTGTTCTTCGCCTGCCGCGCGGCGATCCCGATCATGGCGGCGGGCGGCGGCGGTTCGATCGTCAACCTCGGTTCGGTCAGCGGCCAGCTCGCCGATTTCGGCATGGCCGGTTACAACGCGACCAAGGCCGCGGTGCATCTGCTGACGCGCTCGATCGCCGTCGATCACGGGCCGCAGGGCATCCGCTGCAACGCCGTCTGTCCGGGCTGGATCAAGACCGACATGCTGCAGCAGTCGTTCGTGGCGGCTGCCGATCCGGCTGCCGCCGAAGCGGAGGCCGTAGCCCAGCATCCGCTGCGCCGGCTCGGGCACCCGGAAGACATCGCCGCGATGGCGGCGTGGCTCGCGTCGGATCAATCCGCCTTCGTGAGCGGGCATCTCTACACGGTCGATGGCGGGCTGATCGCCCGCTCACCGATCGGCCCCGACGAAGGGACCCAGGCCGAGTAACATGCGCCGTTTCGGTCAACGAGTGTGCGTCCGCTGCCGCGTGACGCCGGCCGATTTCGCGGAACTCGGCCCGATCCGTTATGCCGGGCAACCGGGAGGCAGGGTTGCGGGCTTCGCATGGGCTTTTTAGTCGGGATTCTGATAAAAGCATCGCCCGCGCGACGCCTTACGTCGCCGGCACGATAGCGGGTCGGGGTCGGCCTGCGGCCATGATCCCGCCCGGCGCGGACCACCGCGCCGACGTCAACGCGTTTCACGGGGAGGACGTTGAATGAATCGGGAAGTCATCCTGACCTGCGCCATTACCGGCGCCGGCGATACGGTCGGCAGGCACCCTGCCATTCCAGTCACGCCGGAGCAGATCGCCAATTCGGCGATCGAGGCCGCCGAAGCCGGTGCATCGATCGTGCATTGTCATGTGCGCGATCCGAAGACCGGCAAAGGTTCGCGTGACGTCGGTCTCTATCGCGATGTCGTCGACCGCATTCGCCGCAGCAGCGTGGATGTCGTCATCAACCTGACTGCCGGCATGGGCGGCGATCTGGTGGCGGACAAAGAGGGCAAGCCTGCCGCCGGCAGCGACCTGGTCGATGCGGCGACGCGCCTCGCGCATGTCGAGGCGCTGAAACCCGAAATCTGCACGCTCGATTGCGGCAGCATGAATTTCGGCGACGAAGACACAGTGATTCTGCAGACGCCGAGCATCCTTCGCGCGATGGCGAAGCGGGTCAAGGAACTCGGCGTGAAGCCGGAAATGGAAGTGTTCGATACCGGCCATCTCTGGTTCGCGACCAAGATGGTCGAAGAGGGGCTGATCGACGGTCCCGCGATGTTCCAGCTCTGCCTCGGCATTCCGTGGGGCGCGCAGGCGGATTCCCGCACCATGGCGCTGATGGCCTCGCAGGTGCCGGAAGGTCATGTCTGGGCCGGTTTCGGCATCAGCCGCATGCAGATGCCGATGGTGGCGCAGGCGGTGCTGCTCGGCGGCCATTGCCGGGTCGGGCTCGAGGACAATCTCTATCTGGAGAAGGGCGTCTTCGCGACCAACGCTCAGCTCGTCGAAAAAGCCGTGCGCATCATCCACGATCTTGGCGCGCGCGTGCTCACGCCCGACGAGGCGCGCAAGAAACTTCAGATTCGCAACCACTGACGGGACGGGGTATGGCAAGCATTCGCAAGGTCGCTGTTGTCGGCTGCGGCGTTATCGGCAGTGGTTGGGCGGCGCGCTGTCTCGCCCGCGGTCTTGAGGTCG
>JBBDWW010000312.1:1967-2864 GCA_040902645.1 Dongiaceae bacterium
GGTTGTCGCCTGGGATCCCGGCAAGGGCGCCGAGGCGCAGATGCGCGCCAATGTCGAGAACGCCTGGCCGTCTCTCGCCAAGATCGGCATGGTGCCCGAGGCGAGCGTGGATCGGCTCCGCTTCGTGCCGACGCTCGAGGAATGCGTCGCGGACGCCGACTTCATCCAGGAGAACGCGCCCGATCGCGAAGAACTGAAGCGCAAGCTGTTCAACCAGATCACGGATGCCTGCCGGCCCGAGGTCATGATCGCATCCTCGTCGTCCGGTTTGCTGCCGACCGACATCCAGCGCGAATGCAAGAACCCGGAACGCACGCTGATCGGCCATCCGTTCAACCCGGTCTATCTGCTGCCGCTGGTGGAGCTCGTCGGCGGCAAGAAGACCGCGCCCGAGACGATCACGAAGGCGGCCGATTTCTACCGCGAGATCGGCATGTATCCGCTGCATGTGCGCAAGGAGATCGAGGGTTATCTCTCGGATCGCCTGCAGGAGGCGATGTGGCGCGAGGTGCTGCATATCGTCAATGACGGCGTCGCAACAACGGAAGAGCTCGACGCCGCGATCGCCTACGGACCCGGCCTGCGCTGGTCGATCTGGGGCACCTGCCTGATCTTCCATCTCGCCGGCGGCGAGGGCGGCATGCGCCACATGCTTGAGCATTTCGGCCCGGCGCTCGATCTGCCCTGGACCAAGCTGAAAGCACCGAAACTGACGCCAGAGCTGATCGATCGCGTGTCGAGCGGCACCGAGGCGCAGGCGGCCGGCCGTTCGATCAAGGAACTCGAGCGCGTGCGCGACGATTGCCTGATCGCGGTCATGCAGGCGCTGAAGCAGCACAAACAGGGTGCGGGCAATGTTCTGATCGAGGACGAGGCGCGCCGCTATCAGCGTCGCGG
>JBBDWW010000313.1:0-2850 GCA_040902645.1 Dongiaceae bacterium
TGACCCATCTGCCGGCTTTCGCCAATTACGACCGCAACCAGTTGCCCCGCGCGGCCACATCCTGCGCCGAGATGCTGCAAGGCAGCGGCGGGCTCGACCGGGCCCTGGCGGCCGTCGAGCAGGCGCTGCCGAAGCCGCTTCGGGAAACCGCGTATCTGCTGGCCTGCGATGTCGCCGCAGCCGACGGCAAGGTGAGCCGGGAAGAAGCGCGGCTGCTCGAATTGCTGCGCCACAAGCTCGAGATCGGCCGGCTGCCGGCCGCCGCCATCGAACGCGCCGCACGGGCCCGCAGCCAACGCATCTGAGCGACCCGGACCGCGCCCCGGCAATCCGGGTCGGCACATTCCGAAAACCGATCGAAGTCCCGTAGCGCCGGACCGCATCCGGCCGGGATCGGTCGGCCGCCGGCAGCGAACAACCGCCGGATCGTCCGCCATCGCTGCGATCGTAACCCGATGCGATAGGCATCGACGGCAAGCGCCGCCATCGCGCCGAAATCCGTGCGAAACTGCGCATCGGCGCTCGCGCAACAGGAAAAAAATCATGTAGAATGTTCGCGACGACCGCATCCGGCGGCCGCCGGGCGACAGAGCCGGTCGTCTGAAGTCGGAGCCGGACCGCGCCTTGCTGGAAAACCTTACCTTTGGCGCCGAGCACATCATCCTGTTGATGGGCGGCTTGCTGATTATCAGCATTCTCGCGGGGGCGCTGTCCTCGCGCGTCGGCGCCCCGTTGCTGCTTGTCTTTCTCGTGCTCGGGATGCTGCTCGGCGAGGAAGGTCCCGGCGGCATCGAGTTCGACGATTTCGAAGCAGCCTATACGATCGGCAGCCTGGCGCTGGCCATGATCCTGTTCGACGGCGGATTCCGCACGCCAATGTCGGCATTGCGCCTGTCATGGAAGCCGGCGGGGGTGCTGGCAACGGTTGGAGTGCTGATTACCGCCGTCATCACCGGATTGTGCGCCTATTTCGTGTTCGATTTCGGCTGGTTCTACGCGTTCACGATCGGTGCCGTCGTCGCCTCGACCGATGCGGCCGCCGTGTTCCTGCTGCTGCATCAGCACGGCATGGAGCTGCGCCGCCGCGTTTCGAGCACGCTGGAAGTGGAATCCGGCGTCAACGACCCGATGGCCATCTTCCTGACCATCGTGCTGGTCCAGGTGCTGACGCAGGAGCGCGGCGTGACGCTGCTCGAATCGGCAACGATCTTCATCACGCATATGGGATTGGGCGGCGTCATCGGCGTACTGGGCGGCATGCTGCTGGCATGGGCCATCAACAGACTGAAGCTTGCCTCCGGGCTCTATCCCGTTTTCGTGGTGGCCGCGACGCTCGTGATCTTCGGTGGCACGCAGAGCCTGCATGGTAGCGGGTGGTTCGCGGTCTATCTGGCCGGCATCGTCGCCGGCAACCGGCGCCTGCGTGCCTCCAAACTGATTCGCCGCTTCCATGACGGGATCGCCTGGATCTGCCAGATCGTCATGTTCGTGATGCTGGGTTTGCTGGTAACCCCGACCAGGCTGCTGCCCGACATCGGCGAGGCCGCCGTTGTCGCCTTTGCGCTGATGTTCGTCGCGCGACCGGTCGCTGTTGCGGTATCGCTTTTGCCGTTCCGATTTTCGCTGCGCGAGATGATTTTCATCGCCTGGGTCGGACTGCGCGGCGCCGTACCGATCTTCCTCGCGATCATCCCGGTGCTGGGCGGCGTCGAAGGCGGACTGGTCTTTTTCAATATCGCCTTCCTGGTCGTGCTCGCCTCGCTGGTGTTGCAGGGCTGGTCGATTCCATGGGTGGCGCGTGTCCTCGGCATCCAGGTGCCGTCACGGCCCGAGGCCGAAGGCCGGCTGGATATCGACCTGCCGCAACAACTCGATCGCGACGTGATCGGCTATCGCGTCGCCACCGGCAGCCCGGCGGCAGGGCGGCTTGTCACAGCTCTCGAGATGCCGCGGCGCGCGCGTATTCTAACCGTTCTGCGCGACAACACCGTGGTGCCGCGCGAGAAACTGTTGGCGCTCGAAGCCGGCGATGTCGTCCTCACGATCTGCCCACCGGAGGAGACGTTCCGACTCGACCGTCAGTTTGAGCCGCGCGCGCGCAACGGCCGCCATCGCGAAGACGTGCGGCTCGCCGATTTCGTGTTCCCCGCGGAGATCACGATGGGATCGGTCGCGCAGGAGTACGGACTGCCGGTGCCGGCGCGCGATTTGCCGCTCAAGCTCGGCGAATGGATGACCGCGCGGCTCGGCGCCGGCATTTCAGTCGGCGATGCGTGCCGCCTCGGCGAATGCGCGCTTATCGTTGTGGATGTCGCGGAACATAAAGTGCGCCAGGTCGGGCTGCGGCTCGAAGCCGGCGAGGAGGCCGAATTCGGCGAAGGCTTTTTCGAGCATCTGCGCCAACTGCGGCACGAGGCCGACGCGACGCTGCGCCGGTTGCGCGAGCGGCTGCGCGTGCGCCGGGCGCTGCCACCGCCGCGCCGCACGATCCCGGCGCCGGATGTCGATGCGGCCCCGGGCGCAAATCCGGGCGCCGATCCGCGAGAACCGTAACGGCCGGTCGGGAAACCGCCGCCACAAAGATGAAGGGCCGCACCCTTTCGGATGCGGCCCTTCGATAACAAGAAGGCTTAGCGGTCGACCGGATTTAGAAATCCATGTCGCCCATGCCGCCCATGCCGCCCGGACCACCCGGGGCACCGCCGCCGGATTCCTTCTTCGGACGCTCGGCCACCATCGCTTCGGTGGTGATGAGCAGGCCGGCGACCGACGACGCATCCTGCAGCGCCGTGCGAACGACCTTCACCGGATCGATGATGCCGGCCTTCACCAGGTCGGTGTACTCATCGT
>JBBDWW010000314.1:0-7685 GCA_040902645.1 Dongiaceae bacterium
GCTATGGGTCCGGATACATTCAGGATTTCGATCTCGACATCTTCGAACATCTCAAAGTCGTCGATTACGGCGATGCCGAAATTCCGCCGGAAGCGTTGGTGCGGCCGACCGCGACGAACGTGCTGCGCGCGCAGGCCGCTGTCGAAAAGAAGGTCAATGACGTGCTGGCCGTCGGCGCCATTCCGATCGTCATCAGTCAGAATTCGCCCTGCGGCTCCTTCGCGATCGCCAAGGCGGTTTCGGAATCGACCAAAGGCAAGGTCGGCACGATCAGTCTCGACACCCATTGGGACATCGCACCGCTCGACAAACTTACGATGGATCCGCGCATCGCCGGCAGCGACAGCTGGCTCTACAAGACATACGAGTTTCTCGACAATTTCGATCACCGCAACCTGATCGAGATCGGTCCGCGCGGCATGCTCGAGAACAAGGACATCGTGCGCGGATTCCTCAACAAGGGCACGCATTTCTATCCGATGTGGAAGGTGCGCACCGATCTCGGCATCGACAAATTATGCGAAGAACTGCGTCATGCCTACGAAGGCACCGACAAGGTCTATGTCCATTTCGACATGGACATTATCGGCGGTGCCGGACCGGCTTCGGGCGATATCCTGGGCGATCTCGCTGAACCGATCGGCATGACGGATTACGAGGTCCTACGCATCGCGCATGAAGTGGGCAAGCGCGGCCTCGCGGCGCTGTCCTTCATCTGCATCCCGCCCGGCTCGGCGGTTGTTTACCGGCTGATTGTCTATGTCATCGCCTATCTGATGGCCGGCCTGATCGTCACGCGTAACAAGCCGCGTTAGGCGAGGCGTAGAACGATGTCCGAAGCGCGTTTTCGCGATCTGCCGGGGCGACCGGATACAGCCGGCTACAGCGATATCGTGGTTGCCGACGGTTTTGCATTTCTCGCCGGGAAGGTCGCCGCCGATGCGCCGCGGCCGATCGCACTCGGCAATATCGAGGACGAGACGCGCGCCTGTATGGAGCTTCTCGGCGCAGCACTCAGGCTCGCGGACCTCGGCTTCGACGATGTCGTCCGCGCGAACGTGTACATGACGAAGCTCGACGAGTTCGAGCGCATGGATGCGGTTTATCGGACCTATTTCGGCAAGGGCCGAATGCCGGCGCGTACCACTGTCGGCGCTGCCGAACTCGTCTTCGGCTGCCGGGTCGAAATCGACTTCGTCGCCCGCATCAAGGCCTGACGCGAAGCCGCGGAGCTCAACGTCATTTCTGAGCGGCCCTGGTCGCGTTGACCAGGCAGGCCATGTTGCCAAAGGGATGGCGGTTCTCGTGCATGAGCTGGTGCGCCTTGCCGATCTCGCCAAACGAATATACGGAAGACAAACACGGATCAATCTTGCGGTCCGCGACCAGTCGGTTCACCGCGACCGCTTGTTCATCGTTTCCCAGATGGCTGCCCTGGAAACGCTTCTGCATCATCCAGTGATAGCGGAGATCCATCGTCACGTTGTAACCGGTGGTGCCGGCGCAGATGACGATCATGCCGCCGGTGTCGCAGACGAAACCTGAGGTCGGCAACGTCGCCTCGCCCGGATGCTCGAAGACGATGCGTGGATTTTTCCGTTCACCGACACTGTCCCAGATCGCCTTGCCGAACGCGCGCGCGCCTTTGGCCCAATCGCCCCAGGCAGGATCGTCAGTGCGCGGCATTGCGCCCCAATGGCTGAAATCGTTGCGGTTGATCGTACCGACGGCGCCATGTTCCAAGCAGAAAGCGCGCTTGCCTTCGTCCGAGATGACCGCGACCGGCTTTGCGCCATGCGCGGCCGCAATCTGCAGCGCCATCGATCCGAGGCCGCCAGCCGCGCCCCAGACCAGCACGACATCGCCCGGTTCAATCGTATGCGGTGCCCAGCCCAGCAGCATGCGATAGGCGGTCTGCGCGCAGAGCATGTAGCAGGCCGCCGCCGCCCAGCTGAGATGCCCTGGTTTCGGCAGGCATTGATGCGACTGCGCGCGCGCGAACTGGCAATAGCTGCCGTAATTGGTCTGATAGCCCCAGATGCGCGTACTCGGCGACAGCATCGGATCCTTGCCCGAACGCACCCACGGATCGGCCGGATCCCACCAGCCGCTATGAACCACCACCTCGTCGCCGACACGGACATTCGTGACCGCCGCGCCAATGGCCCAGACGATCCCGGCACAGTCGCTGCCGCCGGCATGGAAATCCTCCGGCTCGCCCTTCTTCTGCCGATCGGCGATCACGTCGACGGGGAAACCGAGTGCCGCCCACACGTTGTTATAATTGATGCCGGTCGCCATGACGTAGACCAGCACGTCGTCGGGACCGATCGAGGGCGTCGAAATGATTTCGCGCTGCCATGCATCGATCGGCTTTCCAAACCGATTCTGTCGCACGGCGAATGCATGCATGCGGGCCGGTACATGGCCGGTTTCCGGCATTTCGCCCAATTCATACAGGTCTTTCACGCGAACAAACTCCCTCGCCGTTGACAGTTACTCGAACTTCGAAAATTGCTCGTCACGCCATTTGAGCGCCGCCTTTAGACCGCTCTCGCGGCGACGCCGGTCGAACTCGATGAATTCGGGCGTTCGGATCGAGTCCATGATCGTGCAGGCGGTGACGCCGTAATTCAGCGCCGCCTGGAATCCCATACAGTCGGCGGCATTGTTGAGGGCCCGTTTGTTCCATTGCAGGCAGGAGAGCGCCACCTGCGACATGCGGTGCGCAATCTTCATGGTGGCGGCGCGAAGCTCGCCGGCCGCAAAGCACCGGCTGACGAGCCCCAGCCGCAAGGCTTCGTCGGCATCGACCATATCGCCGGTGTAGATCAGTTCGCGACAACGCGCGCCGATCACATAGGGCATCGCCAGTGTCGATATGCCCGCGGAGAAACGCGTCTCAACGACGCCGAATCGCGCGCGGTCGGAGCAGTATCGGATGTCCGCCATCTGCGCCAGCTCAAGCCCGCCGGCCAGGCAATAGCCGTCGATCATGGCAATCACCGGCTTGCTGCAGCGCCAGAGCGACGAGGTGAACTCGAGATCGAAGCGAAGCCGCTCCGCCCACTCGCCGATATCTTCCTTCATCGCCTCGTCGGCATCCTTGATGTCGTAGCCGACGCAGAATGCCTTCTCGCCAGCGCCGGTAAGGACGATGACGCGGATACTCGGGTCGCCATCGAGCCGTTCGACCGATGCCTTCAATTCCCGGCACAACGACTCGTTCAGCGCGTTGTACCGTTCGGGGCGATTGAGCGTAATGACGGCAACGCGCTCGTCGATTTCGGTGGTCAGAAACTCACATGTCATAAATGAACCCCGTCGGCTGCGGTTTCATCGGCACATTCCCACCCGCTCGCGCGCCATCCCATGACGAGGTCGACGGCCACCGCCCCCTCACCTTCCGGATGCACGATAAGCGGGTTGACTTCGATAAACGCGACATGCCTCGCGCCGCGGGCACAAAGCCGCGACAGGCCCGCGACGAAACAAGCGGCCGCGTCGATGTCGCAAGGTGGGTTTCCGCGAAACCCGTGCATCAATGCGCTTGCTTTGAGCTCGGCAAACATCGCGCGAACCTCCGATGGCTCGACCGGCCCGATTCGCGTCGCCGTATCCCGAAAGAGTTCGATATGCACCCCACCCATGCCGACGACGACGACGGTGCCGAATTCGGAGTCGTTGCGCGCGCTCACAAACATTTCAAGACCGGGCGGCGCCATTTTCTGCACGACCAGCGTTGCCGACGCGGGGGAACAATCGCGCAGCTTTGGATGCAGAGTATCGAACGCCTGGATCAGTTCGCCCCGCGACTCCAGCCCCAGCCGTATCAGTCCGTACTCTGTCTTATGCGGCAGATCGGGTGCCGTACCTTTGAGCGCCACGGGATATCCCAGCGTCGCCGCCGCTTCGACCGCCGCCGCAGAGGAACCGACCGCAATCGACGGTACAAACGGAACGCCGGTGTCGCTCAGCGCCGCGAAAAGCTCGGCTTCATTCATCGCCGGATCCAAAGCGAAAATCTCGGTGTCGTCCTGCAAGCCCGGACCGTCGGCGGCATCCGGCGATGGCAGGCAGGCTTCACGTCGACACCATGCCGCGAGCGCAGCGAGGCTCGTCTCGAGGCCCCGCAAATAGGGAATGCCGAACTCCTGGAGCGTTTGAGCAACCGCCGTGTTCTTCGCGGCGGCGGCAACGGTGCTGACGATCGCAAAGGGCTTGTCGACACGCCGCGCCACAGCACCGCAGCCGCGCGCGATTTCAATGAAAACCCTCTCGTCATGCCCGGTCTTCATGGCGGGGTTGATCGTGCAGATCACGCCATCGACGGCATCGTCACCGGCCAGCGTGTCGACAACAGACGCAAATGATTCAGCGTTCCAGCCCTTACCCCAGGCATCGACCGGGTTGCGACGGGCACCCGACGTGCCGACGATCGTCTCGAGCCGGTCCTGCGTGGCGCTCGAAAGCGCCGGCAATTCGAGGCCGGACGCTGCGGCGAGATCGGCGATCAGAGCCGCTTCGCCGCCCGAAAGGGTGACGACGCCCAGCCGGCCCGACGCTCGAAAGCTGCGGCCCGCCAAAGCGAGTTTGGTGGCCTCGACCATCTGGTCGACGCTGCCGACCCGGACGATTCCAAGGCGTCGGAAATAGGCGTCATAGACGGCATCTTCACCGGCAACAGCGCCGGTATGACCGCCGACGGCAGCCTGGCTCAAGGCCGAGCGCCCGACTTTCACGGCAACGATCGCAACGCCTTGTTCATGTGCCCGTTCGGCGGCGCGCGCAAAGCGTTGCGTGTCGCGAATGGTCTCCAGGAACAACTGGACCACGCGAACCCGAGGATCTTCGGCGATGTAGGCCAGATAGTCCGCAACCGTGCAAACGGCCTCGTTGCCGCTGGTCACCACATAGGAATAGTCGAAATGTCCGGCATCGAAGGTAAGGCTGATGACGATAGCGCCACTCTGCGAGATGGCCGCAACCGGGCCTGGCCCGGCGATCGGCAGATCGGGCGAGGTCCAGAGCGGGATTCCTTCGGCCAGATTGACGATCCCCATATTGTTGGGCCCGCACAATGCCATACCCCGACAGCGCGCAACCCGCAGCAGTTCTTCATGCGCGCGCCTGTTGCCCGCATCGAGGAATCCCGACCCGTTGACATAGGCGGCGGTAACGCCGATCGCGCCTGCTTCGTCGAGCAGGGCCGGCACCTTGTTCGCGGGCACCGCAAGGAAGACGGCATCGGGCGCCGTCGACAGGCTCTCCAGCGAGGGATAGCACCGATGCCCCTGTATTTCGCCGTAGCGCGGGTTGATCGGATAAATCGCACCGCGGAACCCCCAGTTAATAAGGTTCGCGACCACAACGCTGCCGACCGCGTCGTCGCGTTGCGAGGCTCCAACGACGGCGACCGAAGTCGGCTGGAAAAGCTTTTCGAGGCTCATTATCTGCATCGGTGCCACGCCTATTGTTATGGGCACCTGTGCATCGCGCGAGGCACAAAGCCGCCATCTCCAGTCCGCGTTGCTCGCGGCGAAGTCATAACGACCAACGTTTGAAGTATTCGCGCCACCGACAATCCGTTAAATATTGAATGGCGCACTCTGGGTTTCGTACCATGCAACAATCGTTACGGCGCATCGAAGGCGGGCGGGCCATGAAACTTTCGGATGTCGATCTGCAGCTTCTCCGCTTCTTTGCGGTCGTCGCCGATTCCCACGGCTTCTCGGCCGCAGAGCCGGTTCTGAACGTCAATCGTTCGACCATCAGCCGGCGCATTGCCGACCTCGAATCGCGTCTGGGCGTCGTGCTCTGCTCGCGTGGCCGGGGTGGGTTCAAGCTGACGAAGGAAGGCGAGTTCGTTCGCGCCGCCGCACAGGAGCTCTTCGACGCCGTAGAGCGCTGCACCGGAAAGATCCAGCAGGTACGCCGCGAAACGGCCGGCGGGCTGCATGTCGGCATGATCGACGGGCTGCTCGATTGCCCGTCATTCCGGCTGGCGCCCGCCATAGCGCGTTTTCGCGAGCGGCATCCTTTTGTCCAGCTGCATCTGCATGTCGCCGAGCCGTCGCGCCTCGAACGCGATTTGATCGACGGCAATCTCGATCTTTCCATCGGCTCGTTCGAGTATCGGGCCAATCTCAGCCTTTCATGCCGGCATCTGTTCTCGATCCCGCAATATCTCTATTGCGGGGTCGATCACCCGTTCTTCGCACGCACCGATGCAACGATCAGCGACGACGAGGTTTACGATATCGGTTTCGCTGAGCGAGGCTACATTTCCGTCGCGCAGGCCCCGGAGAAAGGCCGCTTTAATACGCTAGGCGCCGCTTACACCGACGAAGGCATCGCGGCCCTTATCCTCTCCGGGAAATTCATTGGCTACCTCAACGATTCGTTCGCCGAGCCTTGGGTCAAACGAAACCTGATGCGACCCGTCGCCGTCGATCGGTTCCACTATAACGGCAAGATTTCAGCGCTCTATGCTGCGGTCGGTGCCCACCAGTCGCTTGTGACCCTGTTTGTGGCCGCCCTCGACGTCCAAACACCGATCGCGGCGAAATGAATGCCGGTCATTGAGCCCGGGCGTGCGCGGTCGATCGCGCGGCGCGGATGATGCCCCGGACGAGAATGCTCGCAAGCGTGAGGCCGATCAGGACCACGGATACGGCAGCGATGATCGGGTCGACGCTCAGGCGCAATCCGTCCCAGATGCGCTTGGGCAAGGTGATGATGTCGATACCGCTGATGAACAGTGTGACGACAACTTCTTCCCAGGAGAGCAGAACCGCCAGGAAAAAGGCCGAAACAAGTCCAAACCGGATGTTCGGCAGAATGATCTTCCAGGTGATCTGCCACGTACTGGCTCCGGCATTGCGGCCCGCCATCTCGAGGCGGCGGTCGACATGGAGTAGCGCAATCAGGATCGTAACCGTCGCATAGGGTACGATCATGATCGTATGGGCGAGAACGAGGCCGATATAGCTGTCTATGATCCCCAGTTTGGCTTCGAGGAAGTAGACCGTCACCGCCGAAACGATCGGCGGCACGATCATCGGCAACAGCACAAACCCGATCAGCCATTTCGTATAGCGAGTCCGCGAGTACCAGAGGCCGAGCCCAAAAGAGAGGGCAAGGAGGGTCGCGATCGCGCCGCTGATCAAGGCAATCAGGATGCTGTCGCCGACGCTTTGGATCCACGGTTCCGCGGTCACCATCGCCTCGTAGTGACGAAGCGACCATTCCAACCCTGGCAGAGAGAGATAGCGTTCGGGCGTGAATGAAACCGGCACGACGATCGCGATCGGCAGGAGCATGAAGGCGAGAATGCCGAACAGAGAGATCGCTCCGGCGGCACGGAGTGCGCCATACTCGAGTTGCCGCGCGTTCATGTGCCCGCCAGTTTGTCGAGCCGCGCCACCCGCGAGAGAAAACCGACAAGCGCCGCGACGATAACGATCAGCAGCAGACTGAGCGCGGCGCCGTAACCCCAATTGGTCGTCTGGAAGATCTGCAGATAGATGTATTCGGCGACCATGACGGTTCGCCCGCCGCCCAGAATGGCCGGCGTCACGAAGAACCCGAGAGAAAAGACGAAGACGATCGTCGCGGCACCCACGATCCCGGGCAGTGAGAGCGGCAGGACGATCATCAGGAACGTGGTCAGCGGTCGCGCGCCG
>JBBDWW010000314.1:7695-19759 GCA_040902645.1 Dongiaceae bacterium
ACGCCATGGTCAAACGTCGGTCCATCTGCCGCAACGAGCTCGCGATCGGCAGCACGGCGAACGGCACCATAAAATGCACCATTCCGACGATGACACCGATTTCGTTGCGAACAAGGCTGAGCGGCTCGTCGATGAGGCCGATGCCCATCAGCGCTCCGTTCACGATGCCCTCGCGCCCAAGAATAACGAGCCAGCCAAACGTACGGACGAGAACCGAGATCCAGAATGGAACCAGAATTCCGATCTCTATGAACCAGCGAATTCGCTGCGACCCGAAGACCCAGCTGTAGGCGAGAAAATAGCCGAGGATCAGGGAGATACCGGTCGTGATCAGGCAGATCCGAAGGGTGCGCAGGATGACCGCAAGCGCCGGCCCATCTTCGGCGAGGCGCGCATAATTCTCGAGTCCGGGCTCGGGCAGCGTCACGCTCCAGGCAGCGATGCCGAGAAACGGCACGACATAAAGCAATAACAAGGCGATCGGGAGCGGCCCGATCAGCAGCGCATGCTCGATCAGCGTGCGCCGCCGTCGCGACCGCTCCCCCATCGCCGGAACCGACAGTCCCATTACGACGCGATGAACGTCAGATACCGGTCGAGCACCGCAGCATAGTTCGCGGCATACCAGTCGATGCTGGTCTGAATCTGCTTGGCGACATTCTCCGGCGAGCTGCAGTCGATTGCCTTGAACTCATCCGGCACCAGCGCATGCGCCGCCGGATTGGCCGGACCGGCACCATAGGCCTTGAGAAGCTCGACCTGGCTTTCCGGATCCTGGCAGGAGGCGATGAACTGCATCGCCGTCTCAGGCCCGGCCGGATTGCCCTTGATCACCGCCCAGGTGCTCGGGAAATAGATTGCATTGTCGAAGCTCCAGTCGACCTCGCCGTTGGTATCCTCACGCACCAGCGTGGCGCGTGTGTTCCAGATCATGCCCATCGAGATCTCGCGCTCACGCAGCATCTGCTGCACCTCGGCGCCGCTTCCCCAGAAGCTCGCGATATGCGGCTTCAGCTCGTCGATCTTCTTGAAGGCGCGATCGACATCGAGCGGATAGAGCTCTTCGACCGGCACCCCGTCGGCAAGCAGCGCCCCCTCAAGAACGCCGTTCATCCATTTATAGAGTGCGCGCTTGCCGGGAAACTTTTCCACATCCCAGAAATCGACCCAGTTGCGCGGGGGATTTCCGGCGAACGCGACATTGTCGCAAGCGATGACGTAGCTGAAAAAGTAATTGCCGGAGCCGTATTCGAGCGCGACGCTGGGATCGACCTTGTTCTTGTCGACGATCGAATAGTCGATCGGTTCCATCATGCCCTGGCTGCCGAGATTGATGACGCTGCCCGCTTCGGCGTCGCACACGTCCCAGCGCACCGCGCCGCTCTCGAACTGCTGCTTCATCGAACCCTCAGTCGGTCCCGATCCGTCGATAATGACCTTGACGCCGGACGCTTCCTCGAACGGCTTGCCCCAGGCATTGGCCATGAGTTCGATCGCATCGCCACCCCAGTTCACGACCACGAGTTCCTTGTCCGCCGCACCGGCAACGCCGGGTATGACGGCGGCCGTGAGACCGAGCGCAGCCGCACTGCGGACAAGGGTGCGTCGATCGATCGTGCCGGCACGAAGCTTCTCTTCGAGAATGAGTGCCAGATCCTGCTTGAAATTCTTGTGCATCGGATACCTCTCCTGTTTCTAGGCTATGGTTTCGCGTTCATGTCGTTCGGGATGAACAACCCGTCGGCCGCACTCCAGCCGAGCCATAGGGTTTCCCCGCGGGCCGGCTGGATTGCTTCAACCTGCGCACGGGATATGAGGGCGGTAAGCGACGACGCGCCGGGCGCCGACATCACCAGCCGGATATACGAACCGTGATAGGAGTGATCGTTCAGCGTCGCCGGAATGGCATTGCCGCCGGCCGGCATTGCCCTCGCTACCAGGAGGTCCTCCGGCCGGACGACGACGATCCCGTCGGAATTCCACGGCTCCGCACTCCGAGAGAGCGGCACGTCGAGCCGCGCGCCCGCGAATGTCGCGTGTACCCGGTTCTGCGCCTGTGTCGCACCGGTTACGGGCAGGATGTTCACTTTGCCGAGGAACTCGGCTGCGAACCGGCAGTTCGGATAGCGATAGATCGTTTCCGGCGTGTCGATCTGGATCAAGCGCCCGCGATCGAAGATCGCAATCCGGTCCGACATCGCGAGGGCTTCGTCCTGATCGTGCGTGACATAGACGAAGGTCGTGCCGACCTCGTGATGGATTCGCTTGAGCTCGAGTTGCATCGCCTCGCGCAAGTTTTTGTCGAGCGCTGCCAGCGGTTCGTCGAGCAGCAGCACAGCGGGATCGAAAACGAGCGCGCGCGCCAGGGCGACACGCTGCTGCTGACCGCCGGAGAGTTGACGCGGCCGGCGATCGCCGTAATCGCCGAGGCCGACGATGTCGAGGATTCGCTGCACTTTTCCGCGACGAATCGCCTTTGCTTCGCTGCGCACCCAGAGCGGAAAGGCGACATTCTCCCGCACATTCATGTGCGGAAAGAGCGCGTAGCCCTGGAAGACCATGCCGAAATTGCGTCGCTCGGCGGGCAGATGCGTGATGTCACCCTGCAAGCCTTCGATGCTGCCGGCGCTGGGCGTCTGGAAGCCTGCAAGGATCATCAGGAATGTCGTCTTGCCGGACCCCGACGGTCCGAGCAGCGTCAGGAATTCGCCATTCCGAATCGTGATCGAAATTCCATCGAGCGCCGCCACGCTGCCGAAGCTCTTGGCTACGTCGCGAACGGTCAGGATCGCGCCGGACACGCTCTCAGGCGGCAAGGGTGCGTTCTCGTGGAGGCCCGGCACCCGATCGATGGCGATCATCCGCACCGGAACCATGCCTGAACCGACCGGACTGGGACCTTCCCCCCGCCGCGAGGCCGAACGTTCACGCTGCGCGTTCTCGACACCTGGATACACATGGCATCCGGATCGGTCACGCCGCTCGATTCCGACCCCATCGTCGTCCCCTCGTTTCGGCACAGCCGCGCGCGACGCCGGAAGAACGACTGCACAACGACGTGCACCATCGGCCGGCGGAGGCAAGTATTCCGGGGGCGTGCCACAGGGATAAATGGCGAAAGGTGCATCTTAGGTTTCCCCGGGCGCAACGCGGGGCGACCGGAGCTACACACCAGCGACAGTCACCCGATCGTGAACGCGACGCTGTGAGAACCCTGAGTGGCACGCCGCTAGCGAGCCAGCGCTTCCAGTAGTTTTCTGGTGCCGAAATCCGCCGGACGATCCCGGATGCGTTCGTCGAGCAGGGTTTGGGCCTGTTCTCTACGGCCGGCGCGGATCGCGGCGTCGATCTGGATCAGCGTGAAAATATCCTGTTGCGCGTGACTGCCGCCGACCGGCGCCATCGCACCGACCAGCCGCGCGAGTTTGTCGGCCGCCTCGCCGTGATGGCCCGCCCCATAAGCGAGCAGCGCCTCACCAATCGGCACCGTCAGCGTCGTCGCCACCGCGGCCTATCGACAGGCGGAACGACAGGGACGATATTCTCCCGGCCAGGCGTCACGTCCGATGCCACGCTCGATGCGTGGCTCACCGGGTTCGACGATACCGCCTATCACCCGAGCGGCAATTGCGGGATGGGATCGCCGGACGATCCGATGAGCGTCGTCGACCCGCGATGTCGCGTGATAAGCAGGCGCGGTCCGTTGGCACCGGATACGGCCTTGGCCGCGGAAACCGCCCGTTAGTCGGCGGCGTCAGATCGGCGCCACATTCCCGAAGTCCGGCCAGTCCATGCGCGCAAAGCCGATCACCTGCTCGCCCAGCAGATCGAGATTCCGCGCGACCTCGACGCTCCGGCAGTCGCCGGCATCGTCGAACCCCGTCTCGGCGGTATTGATCGCGATACCGAGCGGGGTCGGCCAGCCGCGCAACGCATGCACGATCGAGCGCATCGCCACCAGCGTCGTGCCTGTCGCCTGCCAGCCATAAGCGCAGACGATGCAGCCGACGGCACGTGCATGCAGATAAGGGCGGTCGTCGCTGCGCATGTCCTCAATATAGTCGAGCGCGTTCTTCAGCAAACCCGAGACCGAGCCATGATATCCCGGCGACGACAGGATGACCCCGTCGGCCTCGCGCAGCAGCGTCACGAGGCGCGTTGCTTTCGGGTCGCGGGTCGTAGTGTCGGGTACATACATTGGCAGGTCGAGCGCAGCACCCGCGAGCACCTCCGTTCGAGCACCCCGCCGCTCGGCGGCGCGGATGGCAAGCCGGAGTGCCTTTTCGGACGACGAGCTTTCGCGGTTCGTACCGCCGAGACCGACGATCAGCGGTCGATCGGGCATTTACCGCGCGCCCCACATCGCGGTCTGTGGCGCCCTAATCATTGGCGGCGGAGTCGCCCGGCGAGCGCCCGATGAAGGCGTGAACGCGGTCGCGCGTCGAAATAATATGCCGGCGCATCGCATCCTCGGCCGCCTCGCCATCCTTCGAGCGGATCGCCTTGACGATTTCTTCGTGAAAGTCGTTCGCGTTGTCCTCGAGGCGCTCGAAAACCGCGCCGATCGGCAGGAACATATGCGCCCGCGCCGTTTCCACGGCGGACTGCAAATAACTGTTCCTCGATGCGCGCGCGATCAGCAGGTGGAAGGCGTTGTCGTCGGCGACGAAGGGCGCGATATTCGGCACATGGCTGCGCGATTCCTGCGTCGCTGTCAGGCTCTGCATCCGATCGAAGATGGCCAGCAGCTCGTCGAGCTCCTGCGGGCTGCGCCGCTCGGCGGCCAGCCGCGTCGCCGCACATTCGGTCGGCAGCCGGAACTCGAAGATCGCGGCTAGCTGTTCATAATGGGCGGTGATCAGCCGATGCAGCTCGTCGCCATGCTTGAACCAGGAGCGGACGAAGATACCGCCTGTCGCTCCGCGCCTTGTCTCGACCAGCCCTTCCGCCTCGACTGCGCGCACCGCCTCGCGCACCGTGGTGCGCGAAACGCCGAGTTGAGCTGCAAGATGACGCTCCGGGGGCAGCTTTTGCCCCGGCAGAAACCGGCTCAGGATAATCGATGTGCGTAGCTGGTCGGCCACGAGCTCGTAGGTCGCGATCGCCCGGATCGGGCTGATCAACGGTTCGCTGAACTTTTTGGCTGTTGCCGATCTCGCCATCCGTTACGCCGTCACCTCGCCGCAGACCTTCGTCAATCAACGCACCCTACATATTGAGCGCTGTCGTACGGGCACAAGGGTCGCACCGCACCGCGGTCCCGAAGAATGGCCCGCACCCTGCAGCCACGCAAAGCGAGGGCTACGACTTCTTGCCGCCCTTCGGTGCGTCGCCGCCAGCGTCGACGGATCCCGCCGAATTGAGATCCGGGAAGGATTTATGCAGCCCGGTCAGATCCCCGCCGGCAACGCCGATCTCCTTGAGCAGCGAATCGACCAGCGGACCTTGGCCGCGATAACGGAGCGCGGCGTTCACAAGCTGATCGGCAAGATTGCCGTCCCCGCCCGCCCCGCCACTCCCGCCGCCCTGCCCGCCGGGCATCGCGCCGGCGCCTCGAATATCGAGGATCTTGAGGCCCTCGATCTGCTCCAGCGGTTTGACGCTTTCGCGGATGATCGCTTCGAGCTTCTCGATGAGCTCGAGCTTGACGCGCATCGCCTGCACGTTCGGCTCGAGCAGATTGTCGGCCTCGTTCCGCGCGCGGATACCAGCCGCCTCCACCTGCAGCCGCAGTTCCGTTCCGGCGGATCGCAATTTATCGACATTCGCTTCGGCCTCGGCGACGATTTTCATCATCTCGGCCTGCTGGCGCGAGGAAATGCTCTGTACCGAGTACCCGGCCTCGGCGCGGGCAATCTCGCGCGCGCCGATGACCGCCTCTTCAGCGCGCGCCAGCTCTTCCTTGACCCGTTCGGTAGCGACGCGGACCTCGGCAACGACGCGCGACCGCTCGGCCAGTTCCGCCTGCAGCGTCTGTTCGGCCAATTCAACCTGCTTGCGTCGCTCGACATCGCTGACCTCAAGCATCTGCGCAGTCTCGATCTCGATCTGCCGCAGGCGTTTGTCAGCGGACGCCCGTTCGGTTTGCACCGCAAGATCGGTTTCGATCCGGACCTTGTCGCGAAGCTCCTGGGCATGGGCGCGCCGCTCCTCGATCTCGTTCTCGATCGCGATCCGCGCTTCCTCGACGTTCCGCTGGGCCTCGAGCTGGGTTTTCTCGGTCTCCAAATTGATTTCAGCGTGTAGGCGCGCGGCCGACGACTCCTCGCGGCTGCGCTGCACGGAAAGCTCGCGCTCCTGTTCCATCTGGGCGAATTCCTGGTCGCGCTTCAGCGTCAAACGCTGTCGTGCCGACGCTAGCGACTTGCCTTCGATCGCGATCTGGGCATCCTGCTCGACTTCGTGGCGGCGGCGGCGCAGATCCTCGATTCGCTCGGTCAGATAGGTGAGGCCGGCTGCATCGAACGCATTCTCCGGGTTGAAATACTCGCGTTCGGTCTGGTCGAGCTTGGTGATCGACAGGCTTTGCAGTTCCATGCCGGCGCGGGTCAGGCCAGGGCCGACGATCTCCGCCGCGCGGGTGCCGATGTCACTGCGGCGCAGATGCAACTCTTCCATGGTCATTTCGGATGCGACGGTGCGCAGCGCATCGATGAAGCTGTTTTCCAGAAGGTGCCGCAGCACGTCGGGCTGCAGCGTTTTCTTGCCGAAGGTCTGAGCGGCGGCCGACACGTCGTCGGCGTTGCGCCCGACCCGAACGTTGAAGCTCGCGATGACATCCACCCGCAGCCGGTCCTTCGTGATCAAGGCCGATCGGCCGGTCCGGTCGATATCCAGGCGGACCGAATTCATGTTGACGCCGGTAACTTCATGCAGAACCGGAAACACAAAGGCGCCGCCCGATATCACCACCTTGCGGCCGAGAAACCCGGTTCTGACAAAGGCCACGTCGCTGCGCGATCGCTGATAGAGTCGCGACAGCAGCCACCACGCCACGGCAATCGCAAAGATGCCGATAATGATCCAGAGGAAAATGGTGCCAGCGTTCATGTCCGTCGACCTTCTCGATTAACCGGCGTCCTGTTGCGACGCCAAGTTGCTAACGGGTTGTTCGCCATTGCCGCATCGTACTGCCTTGTACGCCATGCGACGACGTTCCCGATTGGATGCCTCGTTTCGCTCAATATCCCGTCATCCCGCCATCGACCAGGAGGTTGGTGCCGGTAATGTACGACGCCCTGTCCGACAGCAGAAAAGCCACGACTTCGGCCACTTCTTCGGCCGTTCCCAGACGCTTCAAAGCGAGGCGCCGCGTCGGCGATTGCGGGTCCTCGTAGAGGCGCCGCATATCGTCCGACATATCCACGTCGATGAATCCGGGCGCGATCGAATTCACGCGCACGCCGCGCACACCGAGATCCTTCGCGGTGTTGCGCGTGTAGCTTTCGATTGCCGCCTTGCTGGCGCCGTAGAGCGACATATAGCCGATCTCGGGAATCCGGCAGCTCACCGACGAGATATTGACGATTGCGGCGCCGTCGTCGAGATGCGGTGCTGCGGCGCTCGTCACCCGCGCTGTGCCGAACAAATTGATATCGACCATCAGCTTGGTCTCGGCCTCGCGAATATTGTCGATCGGCGAGGCACGCAGAATTCCAGCACAGTTTACGACGGCACGCAGCGCGCCGAGCCCAGCCGCGAAATCGATCGCCTTGGCGACGCTGTCGGCCGCCGTCACGTCCATGCGCTTCATATAAACTTGGCCGGATTGCGTCTTATCGAGCTGCCCGTCCTGCGCCGCATCCACCACAATATCGGCGGAGACGACGACGAAACCATCTGCGACCAGGCATTTGTTGATCGCACGGCCGATGCCGCCCTGGCCGCCGGTCACAAAGGCGATTTTCTGCCGCCCCGGTTTCGCGTTCATCGTACCCGCCCCTGCAACAAACTCATTGCCTGACCCCCTGCGTTTCGAAGTAACCCATCCACCCCGCCATGATGCCGCGCGCGAAGGCTGCGGCGCGCGGCATGACCTCGTCGAGCTCGCGCCGGACCCGTGCGATGCGCTCGACACCGTTCTCGCCGAGCCAGGGCAGCAATTCGCGCTCCATCATTAACGTCCATTTCAGGACCAGCTCACGTGTCACCTCGAAATGACACTGAAAGCCGTAGCCTATCGGGCCGTCCCGGAATGCCTGGTTCGGTTCCTCGGTCCCGATCATCATCGGCACGGCGCCGTCCGGAATTTCGAACCGGTCGCGATGTGCTTCGAAGAGGCGATGCTCGCCGGCCACGGCGGCGAACACCGGATCCCTTTCGGCTTCCCGTGTGGTACGCATCGCCTCGAATCCGAATTCGGTGTGATCCATGCGCTCGACCCGGCCGCCGAGCGCACGAACCATGACCTGCCCGCCAAGGCACAGCCCCAGCACCGGCTTGCCCGCCGAACGAAAGGAGAGGTAGACGTCGCAGAGCCGGTCGATCAAACCGGCATGTTTGGGATCGAACACGCTAAGCTCGCCGCCGGGCAATACCAGCCCGTCATGCCCTGACGCATCCGAAGGCAACACACCGCCCTTCTGGGCGTCGATCCAGTCGATCCGGCCGCCGCCAGTCTCGATCGCTTCCGCAACGAAACCGGTCGCAGCGGGACCGGTCATCCGCGTTTCGCAATTGGCGAACAGGATGCGCGGGCCCGTCACCGGTCGCTCCTCGTCTTTGGTGTTGCGCCTTTTTTCATGGTCAGACCAGCTTCGCCATCAGCCCACCATCCACCATCAGGTCCGTGCCGGTGATGAAGGCGGCGCGATCGGACAGCAAAAACAGACAGGCATCCGCAATATGCTGCGGTGTGCCGATCATCGGCAGCGGCGTGCGCAGTTCCATCGCAGCCACGCGCGCGGGATCCGCGTAGATCGCCGCCGTCATCGGCGTCCAGACCGCGCCGGGGCAGATCGTGTTTGATCGTATGCCCTTCTTTCCGTAGGTCAGCGCAAGGCCGCGCGAGAGCGAGATCAACGCCGCCTTCGAAATCTGGTAGGCATCGAGCGGGCCATGCTCCAGGACATTGTCCATCGAGCGCGCGCCGGCGACGCTTGCAATATGGACAAAGGCGCCGCCCTTGCCGCGCAGCATATACGGCACGGCACGGCGTGCGATGTGTACGGCGGCCAGCAGATTGACCTGCATGGTCCGCTCCCAGGCATCGAGTTCAATATCGACGATGGAGCCGTCCTGCTTGAGCAGCGCGACGCCGGCGGCATTGACGACGAAATCGAGCCCGTTCGCCGCCGCTCCATCGACCGCCCGGTCGATCGCCTCGCGATCGCACAGATCGCCCTCGACATAGGCGATACGCCCGGGCCCATCGGGGAATCCGCCGGGGTCGGGCTTGATATCGAACGCGGTGACCGCGCAGCCGGCTGCGACCAGATCATGCGCGATCTGGAAGCCCATGCCGCCGCCGGCACCGGTCACGAAGGCCCTCTTCTCCGAAAACTCCATCCCTGTGTCCTGCAATCTCTGTCAGGCCGATTCGAAATAGCGGTCATACTCCCAGGTCGAGACGCGCGGATCGGTCTGCTTGTTCCAGCCGGCCAGTTCGGCCCGGCTCTTCAGCACCATCAATCGCGCGAAATCCTCACCCAGCCATTCGCGCGCAAAGCGCGATTGTTCGAAATCCTTGATTGAGCCTTCAAGCGTGTTCGAAAGCTTTTGCCAGCGGCTGTCGCCCACGGGATTACCGACAGCCGGCTGACCGGGTTGCAGCCGCTGCTGAATGCCGTGCAGCCCGCCCGCCAGCATCGCCGCGATCGACAGATACGGATTGACGTCCGATCCCGGGCAGCGATTTTCGAAACGGAACGCCGATGGCTCGAATCCCTGGATGAACCGCAGCGCCGCGGTACGGTTGTCGTAACCCCACGCATTGTTTTCCGGGTTCCAGGATTTCACGTCGACGCGACGGTAGGTGTTCGCAGTCGGACGCATCAGCAGATGCACGTCCGGCAGGGTCTGCGACATGCCGGCAACGAAATGCCGGCCGACTTCGGAGAGATCGTTGGTGGCTGGATCGTGCAAAGCCGGCTTCCCGTCGCGCCACAAACTGAGATGGTGATGACCGCCGCAGGCGACTTCTTCCTCATGCCACTTGGTCATGAAGGTCGCGATCAGCCCATGCTCTGCGGCAAGCTGCTTGAGATAGAGCTTGGTGCGCATCGCCGCATCGGCCGCCTGCAAGGCGGGCAGCGGTGCAAGGGCATATTCGAGCGCACCGGCGCCCAGCTCGGTGTGGACGCCCTCGACATGGATGCCGATCTGCTCCATTCGCTCCATGAACGTTTCGGCCAGATGGTCGAAATTGGGGAAACGATGCAGCGCATAGGCATGCGGGATCCGTCCGAACGGCTTCAGATCGCGATAGCGCTTTTCCCGAATGGCGTCGTCGTCGGCGTAGAACAAATGAAATTCGTATTCGAGCGAAAAGCGTCCCTCGTAACCCATCGCATCGGCGCGCCGCACGACCGAGCGCAGGATCTGCCGCGGGTCCAGCATGCACACCTCGCCGTTTGACAAGTACATGTCGGTCAGCACCGACGACATGTCCTTCCGCCACGGCCACTGAATGAACGTGTCGAGATCCGGCACCGCATAGGCGTTCGGGAACCCGTCGCCGTAGTTACCGAACGGTGCTTCGAAGAACTCCTCGCCGTAGGTCAAAGCGTAAATGGCCGCCGCAAAGGAGATGCCCGTCGGCTTCACCTTGGTGACCGGGGAGTATTTGCCGCGCAGCATCGAGTTGAGATCCACCACTTCGATCTGGACGTTCTTGACGCCCTTGTCCTGCATCCGTTTTACGGCTTCCTTGTAGGTGCGCTCGCGTTCACTGCGCCGACGCGGATCGAAGGGACTGCTCAAGCCGCCGATTGACGACCGGTCGATCGACGACGGCGAAGCCGGCCATCTGTTCCCTATTGATTGCTGCGTTGCCACCCGGTCTCTCCGTTGATCAATTCTTCAAGGTCTTGCCGTCGCGCGCACCGGCGCGCGGCGGCCCTTCGCTTTCGAGCATCATCTTGCGCGGCTGCAACCAGCGGCCGAGCGTCTGGTTCTGCCCCAGCACTTCGTCCAGTTCGAGATTGGCCATCAACCCGTTCGGCCGCCAGATCATGAAGCCGACGATGATGACGCCGAGCGCCAACCCGGAAAGACCGAGCATTTCGGGAAACTGGATCCCGACGATCAGCGGGCCGCCCTCGACATAGCGAATCATCTCCATGCCGACCGAGAGCACGATCACGCCGATCACCGCGCCGGTCACTGTGCGCATGCCGCCGAGAATGAGCATCGCAAGCGTCAGGAAAACCTGATGAAAATGGAACGAGCGGGCGTTGATCGTGCCCATATAATAGGAAAAGAGAACCCCGCCGATTCCGCAGATTGTGCCGCCGAGCACCCAGGCAACAAGCCGCATGCGCCAGACATTCACGCCCATCGCTCGAGCCGCGAGCTCATTGTCGGCACAGGCCCGCAATTGAACGCCAGCACGGGAATCCTTGAACAGTCGAGCAATCACGATCACCAGCGCGCCGGCCACGATGCCCCATTCGAGATTAGCTTCCTTGGGAATCCCGAAGAAAGCCTGGTTCCCGCGGAACAGATCGGACCAATGCTCGAAAACCGAATGAATGATAATCAGCAGAGCGAGTGTCAGAATCGTTGCGGCAATGCCGTTCAGGCGCGCAACGATCATGCCGGTCACCAGCGCCACGACGGCAACCACGGCGAGAGAAATGAGTACCGTGGGCACCACGCTGTACTCGGTCGCCGCGAGACCGAATGGCGCGTCGGGAATCTGCATCGCCTTCATTGCCAGCGGAGTCGAAAGAACGGCTGTCATGTAGGCGCCGATGCCCATGAACCCGGCATGGCTAAGATTGGCGACATTCGAATTGCCCATGAAGATCTGCAGGCCAACGACAACGACAATGTTGACATAGGCAGCAAAGGCGAGGCGCTGCTGGTAGGGTTCACCGAATGCCAGCACGATCAGCCCGATAAC
>JBBDWW010000315.1:0-19741 GCA_040902645.1 Dongiaceae bacterium
CTGCTGTCGCGCGAGGGCGAAATCGCCATCGCCAAGCGCATCGAGGCCGGCCGCGACATGATGATCGGCGGCATCTGCGAGATGCCGATCGCGCATCGCGCGCTGGTCGAATGGCGTAACCGCCTCGCCGTGGGCCAGATGCTGCTGCGCGACATCATCGATCTCGACGCGACCTATGGCGGCGGGCCCGAGGGTGACGGTGCGACCGATGCCAACGGCGCCGATGCCGCGAGCAACGGCGTCGACGAAGAGCCCGAGAGCGAAGCCGCTGCGGCTGCCGCGGATGAAGGTGACGAAGGCAATCCCTCGCTCGGCACGATGGAACTCGAACTGCTGCCGATGGTCATCGAAAAATTCGATGCGATCGCCGAGACGTTCAAGAAACTCGACCGGCTGCAGGACAAGCGCCTTACCTCGATGCGCAAGGGCGAAAAGGTCACCACCCAATCCGACCGCCGCCAGGAAAAGCTGCTCGACGAACTCAAGACGCTGATGGGCGATATCCGCCTCAACAACGCACGGATCGACGAGCTGCTCGAGAGCATCTACGTGCATAACCGGCGCCTGGTCGTCTCCGAAGGCAAGCTGCTGCGCCTCGCCGAAAAGCGCGGCGTGAAGCGCGCCGATTTCATCGAGCGCTATTTCGGCAGCGAGCTCGACCCGCGCTGGACCTCAAAGATCGCCCGTTTGCAGGGCAAAGGCTGGCGCGATTTTTCGAACCGGCATCGCGACGAGATCAAGGACATCCGCGCCGGCGTGGCCGAGATTGCCGACGAGGTGTCGCTGCCGATTTCGGACTTCCGCCGCATCGTCAACACGATCCAGAAGGGCGAACGCGAGGCCAGCCGGGCGAAGAAGGAAATGGTCGAGGCCAATCTTCGCCTCGTCATCTCGATCGCCAAGAAATACACCAATCGCGGCCTGCAATTCCTCGATCTGATCCAGGAAGGCAATATCGGCCTGATGAAGGCGGTCGATAAGTTCGAGTATCGCCGCGGCTACAAATTCTCGACCTATGCGACCTGGTGGATCCGCCAGGCGATCACCCGTTCGATCGCCGACCAGGCGCGCACCATCCGCATTCCGGTGCATATGATCGAGACGATCAACAAGCTGGTGCGCACCTCGCGCCAGATGCTGCACGAGATCGGCCGCGAGCCGACGCCGGAAGAGCTGGCGGTCAAGCTGATGATGCCGCTCGAGAAGGTGCGCAAGGTACTGAAGATCGCCAAGGAGCCGATCAGCCTCGAAACGCCGATCGGCGACGAAGAGGATTCGCATCTCGGCGATTTCATCGAGGACAAGAATGCGGTGATGCCGCTCGATGCGGCGATCAACTCGAACCTGCGTGAGACCACGACGCGGGTGTTGGCCAGCCTGACTCCGCGCGAGGAGCGCGTGCTGCGCATGCGCTTCGGCATCGGCATGAATACCGATCACACGCTCGAGGAAGTCGGCCAGCAATTCTCGGTGACGCGCGAACGTATCCGCCAGATCGAGGCGAAGGCCCTGCGCAAGCTCAAGCATCCGAGCCGTTCGCGCAAACTGCGCAGCTTCCTCGATAACTGATTTTTTATAACTAATAACGCAAAACGGGCCGGCATCATGCCGGCCCGTTTTCGTTCTCTCTGAAACGGTGAAGGGGGCCATCCCCAAAGATGGCCCCCTTCACCCGTCACGGGCCGGGGTCCTGGGCTCGTGGCCCGCGACGCCCGTCAGGTCGCGTTCAGCCGCGCAGGCAGCTTACTCGCGATCCTGACCAGGCCGATGTGCACGCTCGTCGCGGCGCGCCGGATCCTGGCGCTGGTCGCGACGCTGATCGTCCGGATCCTGATGCTTCGCACTGCGGCGATCGCCATCCGGATGGTGCTCGGAATCGCGCTTCGGATTCCGATGGGGCTGGCCGGGCTTCTGATTCCGGTCGTCGCCATACACATTCGGTGCCTTGCCGGGGAAATTTTCCTTCGGCTGCGCGCCGCGCGGGTTCTCCGACTGGTGCGACGGCGAATGGCCGGGCGCCTGCTTCGGATTCGGCGAGTTCGGATTCTTCTGTTGCATCGCACAGTCTCCTTCTTGCTGCGAGCGGCTTGCTCCCAGTAACAATGCCAAGGCGAAGCTGCGGTTCCGTGACGAAAGCGGAAAGATTCTGTTTGTAAATCTTCACTGTAAAACGCTCTTTGGAAAAATTTTATGATGATCGCGTAACGCAATTGCGCTCGATTAACGCGATATTGCAGCGGTGAATTAAACGGGAACCCATGGCATCCGGATTGCATTGGGCATGCAGAGGCTTCCCGCCAGCGAAGCCTCGATTACCATCAATTCAGGAGACAGCAATGAACCAGGATCAAATCGCGGGTCAGTGGAAGCAGCTCAAGGGCAAGGTCAAGGCGCAGTGGGGCAAGCTCACCGACGACGATCTCACGCGCATCGAAGGCAAGCAGGAAGAGCTGGTCGGTCGCGTTCAGGAGCGTTACGGCATCGAACGCGAAGAAGCCGAGAAGCAGGTGAAGGATTTCTATAACCGCCATTGATCTTTCGTCTGATGCACGGTTCCGGGGCCCCGCAGCGCAAGCGCGGGCCCCGTTCTTTCGCATTGATCGCTTTTGCGCATTCGATCGCCGGGTTGAGGGCAGAATTCCGCCGGAAAACGGCCCAAGCGAGTGCGGCTCGGCCCGTCCGTTGCGGCAATGTCACAATCTCGTAAGAGGGGGCGCCTGATTGGCATTCAACGGAACCGATTGCCAACACGCGCATTCGACTATGATGCAGCGCAAACATTCCGCGCCGGCAGGTCGGGGGACCGTGGCAACCGTGAGGGGGTAGAGGTGGCGAAGAAGGCAGACGATATGCAGACCGAACTCTCATATATCGGCAACGGCCACGCGGTGCCCACCGAGTCTCTCGATCGTCGGCTCGATCGTTACCTCACGCAATTGTATGACGACCTTCTGGCGGAGCCGCTTTCGCCGGCGCTTGCAACGTTGATGTCGCGTCTCGGTGCCATACGCTCAAATGGTTGATTAACATTAGTTTGCGCTAACGCAATGCCCGAAAGGTGACACAGCGGTTCGTTGCAACCGACCCCATTTCTATGTCTGGCTCGACGAGAAAAGGGGTGAGCAATGTGCGCACAGCGGCTCGATATCGCAGGAACGGACGAAGTTCGACAGAGCGCCGTTGAATGCATTCCCCACCTGCGCGCCTTCGCACGATCGCTCTGCGGTAATCGAGATCTCGCGGATGATCTGGTGCAAGACGCGGTGGTTCGTGCTTTGACATGCGCCGGCCAGTACACGCCGGGGACCAATTTCAAAGCCTGGATCTTTACCATCCTTCGAAACCTCTATTTCAACGAACTGCGCCGTCATCGCGGCCGATTCACCTCGATCGACGATCTCGGCTTGCGCGAACCGTCGATTGGCGCGACGCAGGAGGCGGCACTGGAGATGTGCGAATTCCGGCGCGCGTTCTGGCAACTCAGCGCCGAACATCGCGAAGTACTCATGCTGGTCGGTGCCGGCGGCCTCGGCTACGAGGAAGCGGCCACGGTCTGCGACTGCGCGGTCGGGACCATCAAAAGCCGCGTCTCGCGCGCACGCCAGACGCTCAAGGATTCGATATCGAACGGTGAGCTGGGTTATGCGCGCAACGAGGCGGCACCCGTTGCCGGCGCCGATCCACTCGATACGCTGGCGAGCCGCCCGGCAGTGCATCGCTCCACCCGGGCGCACTAGTCATTTTCGCCCCGCGCGCCGGGGAACAAGGAACGCGTTCAGCAGTTATCTCCTCGAGACGGCCGTTAGACGACGACCGGAACGCGCTCTCGCCGCTGCCGCGATAGCGGTCCTATGGAGGGGTCCATGCTGTACTGGGCATTGCTGTTTTTCATCGTCGCGATCGTCGCCGGTGCCTTCGGCTTCGGTCGTATATCCGAAGCGGCGACGGGCATCGCGAAGATCCTGTTCCTGATCTTCATCGTGCTGTTTGCCATCAGCCTCATCTTCTATCTCGTCGGCAGCGGGAGTCCGCCGGTCTAACCGCAAGTCGCTCCAACCTCGACATGCAGTCCGCGGCCTCATCGGTCGCGGGCGCTCCTGCCGATCTTCCCGGGGCCCTTTGCCCGCAGCGCTCCATCAGCCGGCAGCAGGTCGGCGAAAACGAACCCGTCGCGTACAACGACTTCGCCCGGCTCGACCGCAATCGGTCTTGCGAACATCGGGCCGGCGCAGGCGAAGGAATGGAACTCGCCATTCTCGCCGCAGGGATCGACGCCATCGGGTAGCGCGTTGAGGAAGTCCTGGTCGAACCAGCGCCCGACGAAGCGCGCGTCGAGCTGTTTGGGATCGACGCAGGTCACATAGGCGCGCAGGCCGCCGGCGATCATGTCGCGCGCGAGGCGATCGGTCTTCTCGCCCCAGAGCGGGAACAGAGGGCGCACGCCGCTTCCTGCCAGCTTCTCTTCGCGATAGCGCCGGACATCTTCGAGAAACAGGTCGCCGAAGGCGATGGCGGTCACATCGTCCGCGCGCAGCCGCTCGACCGCCTCGCCCATGCGCGTCTCATAGACCTCGTTTGGGCAGGGCCAGGGCAGCTGCACCTTGTGCAAAGCAAGGCCGGCCGCTTCCGCCTGCTTCTCGAGCAGCGTCTCGCGCACGGCATGCATCGCGACGCGTGCATAGGTTTCGTTGAGCGTGGTCAGCAGCCCGACCGGCTCATACTCGCCCTGCTGGCGCAGCCGGTGCAGCGTCCAGGCACTATCCTTGCCGCTGCTCCAGGCAACGATGCATTTCGGTCGGGTCAATGCGGGTTCCTCAAGGACGACGGGATGGGCGGCAGCCTAGCGCGGTGTGGCCGCCGCGGGCGACCGCGATCTCGCGGCGATCCGGCGCCAGTGGGACGCAGGATCCCGATGGGCCTTGATCGGCAGCCGGTCTTCCGGCTTTCTTGCGCCGGGATTTGCGGCTTGTGCGCCGCAAGGGGCCCGTAGTTCAGCTGGTCAGAACGCGCCGCTCATAACGGTGTTGTCGCAGGTTCGAGTCCTGCCGGGCCCACCAAATATCGAGGGCCCAGCCGCATGCCGGCTGGGCCCTTTGTTGGCGCGGCGTATCGACAGAGGGCCGATCGCTGCCTCAACGCTCGGCGGTCTCGACCAGTTCGAAGCCTTCGCAGACCGTCGGGCAATCCTCGCGCCAGGCGATACCCAGATCGGCGCATTGCAGCTTGAAGTAATCGCGATGCACGTCCTGCCAATATTTCAGAGTTTCGTCGCCCTCGCCCTCGCGCGCGGCGAAGCTGAGTTTGACCTTGTCGAACGGCGTCACCGTGACGTCGGTCACGCGCACGAGATAGCGCGGCTCGTTGCCGCTGGTCGTGACGACGACCCAATAGTCGCCTTCCTTGCGCCGGGCGACTTTGTTCTTCTCGAAATCGAGCGCCATATGGGCGGTCGCCCGCTTCTTGCCGGCTCCCACCAGATCGAGAAGCTCGTCGTGATAGGTCGCATATTTCGGATCCGCGAACGTGCAGGCATGATACTCGTTCGTGGTGATGCGGTGTTCGCGCCGGCTGCGCTGCCAGAACTCTTCGACCGCCTTCGACTTCTTGCCGATCATCGCTGAACGATCTCCTTGCTGGAGTGCGGAAAGCCGGCAGGCGGCGTGACGCCGCCCGCCGATAACACCCCTATGCCTTCAGAAATCGCTCCCACTCGTCAAGTACCTCGTCGAAGGTGACATAGTCGCCTTCGCGATCCAGCGGCCAGAGCGGAAAGGGTCCGCCGCCCGTATCGGCGAAGAATTGCGGGATATTGTCGTAGGGATACATCGAGCGCGCCCGGTCGTTGAGCAGCGGTACCGCCGGCTCGACCGTGACGCCGGTCGTGTTGACATTGGCGACATGGGCCTGCGCCTCGGCCGAGAGCCCGTGATTGAGGAGTGCGTAAGCGGCGTCCTCGTTCGGGGAATCGGTGATCAGCGCGAGACAGTCGATTAGCGTCCAGGTTCCTTCCTTGGGTACCGTCCATTCCAGCTTGACGCCCTTGTCGCCAGCCCAGGCGGCAACCGGTTCCCAGGATTGCGCCATGATCACCTCGCCGCTGGCGAACAGATCGGCGAGCTCGCCGTAACCTGAAGCGATGGTGCGCGCATAGTTGGTCTTGACGTCGATCAGCATGTCGATCGCCGCGCTCAATTCGTCCTTGGTGATGCGCGTCGGCGTCTTGGTGCCGGTGGCGGTCATCGTGAAGGGGATGATGACGCTGATCACGTCGTTGGTCAGCGCGACGCGGCCCTTGTACTCGGGCTTCATGATGTCGCGCCACGAGGTCGGCTTCTCCGTCACGAATTCCGGATTGTACATCAGCGGAATCGAGCCCCAGGTATAGGGCAGTGCGTATTGCGTGCCGTCGACGCTGGGGCCGGGCACGTTCTTGAAGAAGTCGAACAGGTTGGCATGATTCGGCAGCCGTTCGAGATCGAGTGCCTGCAGGATGCCGATCTCGGCCATGACCGGCGTATAGCCATGGTCGGGCGTGACGATATCCATATTGCCCATGCCGCCGGCCGTCGCGGTCGCGATGATCTGGTTATTGTCGTTCATGTAGGTGTTGTTGAGCGAATAGCCGTTCGCTTCGAGGAAGCCGCCGGCGGCGAAGCCTTCCTCGTAACCCTGCCAGCCCATGAAATTGACCGCGGCGTCGGCGCGCGCCGCGCGGCCGGGCAGCAACGCTGCCGCAGCCGCACCGCCCAGCAAGCCGCCGCTGAACGCCCGGCGCGAAAGCGGGCTGAGCCCCCGCATCCGCACAAGTCCCCCCGGACCCTGTCGAAGCACGTTGGTACGGAACAGCTTGTCGACGATTTTTTTGTTCATCTTTGCCTCCCCGGGCGTTTCCTCGTGGGCTTTTACGACCCCACAGTCGGGTCGGACGGGGTTCCGGTGAAACGGGTTTTCGCCCAATGGTTTTCATAGCCACGGCCGATGATTGCCCGTCCGATGCCCGGATCGCCGCGGGTTTCCGCTCAGTCCATCACATCGCCGCGGTCGATATGCAGCGACTGGCCGGTGATATCGCGGGCGAGATCCGAGGCGAGAAACAGATAGGTCGAGACCACGTCGGCCGGTTCGAGCAGGCCGCCGATCGCCTGGTTGCGCAGGAGATCCCGCGTCACCTCGGCATCGGTCGCGCCCGTCCGTTCGGCCTCGGCCGCGACCGAACGCATCGATGCTTCGGTCCGGATGAAACCCGGGCAGACCGCGTTCACCCTGATGCCGCGCGGGCCGAGCTCCTGCGCGATCGACCGGGCGAAACCGAGCACCGCATGTTTCGAGGCGCAATAGGCGCTGAACCCGCCGACGGCGGTCTTCGCCCAGATCGATGCGGTCATCACGATGCTGGCGCCCGGTTTCATCAGCGGCAGCGCGTCGCGGGTGACGAAGAACGTGCCCATCACATTGATTTCGACGATGCGGCGGAAATTTTCCTCGACGCGAACGCCCTCTTCGCCCAGCGGCGTAATCAGCTCGAGCCCGGCATTGTTGACCAGCACGTCGATCCGATCGAGCGTGGCGATCGTGCGCGCCACCGCCGCGCGGTCGGCGATATCGCAGCGCAGCGCCTGCACACGCGCTTTGGTCTCGCTCTGGAGAGTTGCCGCCGCCGCGTCGATATCGCTGCCCTCGGCGAGAATGGCGAGGTCGGCGCCAGCCGTAGCGAACCCCCGGGCGACCGCGTAGCCGATCCCGCGGCTCGCGCCGGTTACCAGAACGCGCCGGCCGGTAAAGTCGAATCCTGACATGAGCCCGCCTTTCGAGAGATCGTCGGTGTTGGCGCGGCGAGGGTAGGGACGGCACCCCGCCGATCAATCCCGGGAATGGCGATCTTCCGGATTGACCGGATCAATGCAGCGCCCCGGTGCATACCCTCGCGCGATCCCGCTTCACGGCCCCGCGCGGCTGCGTAAGATAGGCGGGCGGCGGACAGCGTCGCGGAGCAGGAGAGCAAGTTCGCGCATGGCTGACGCGGTCAATCGCCGGTTGATCAAGAATCTCGACTGGAACCTGCTGAAGACTTTTGCCGAGATCGTCCGCTCCGGCGGCGTGAGCAAGGCCGCGCGCGTCATGGCCCGGCAACAGCCTTCGGTCAGCAGCGCGCTGAAACGTCTGGAGGACCATCTCGGCGTGCTGCTCTGTCAGCGCGGGCCGAGCGGGTTCGAACTGACCGATCACGGCAAGGCGCTGGCCGAGATCTGTTTCGACATGGAGCGCCAGCTTCAGAGCGTGCCGGCCGCGTTCGACGAGATCGCCGGCGAGCTGATGTTCCAGGTGCGGCTGCTGGTGGTCGGCAATCTGGTGTCGCCGCGGCTCGATCAGGCGATCGCCGGCTTCAGCCGGCGCTATCCGCGCGCCGAGTTGCTGATCAATGTCGCGTCCTGCCAGGTCATCACCGAACGGATCGTCCATCACGATGCCGAGATCGGCGTCGCCCCGGTCGCGACCTCGGCCGAACGCCTGCAATTCCAATTCCTCTATCGCGAACAGCATGTCGTCGTATGCGGCGTGCTGCATCCGCTGGCCGGCCGGACCTTCGACGATCCGGCGATGCTGGCGAGCGAGGCTTTCGTGCTGCCTGACGGCGACGAGGCGGAACCCGTCCGTGCCTATCGCGCGGCGCATGGCTGGGGCCGCAACCTCGCCGGTCAGTCGCTCGACCTCAACGAGGTCAAACGGATGGTGGTGGCGGGGCTGGGTATCGCGCTGCTGCCGCGCGAGTTTCTCGCGATGGACATCGAAGCTGGGCGCATCTGGCCGCTGATGGCGCCGACACCGGAACTGCAGGACGATATCTACGTCATCACCAGCGAGGCGAACCCGCGCTATCTGGCGGTCAGCAAGTTCCTCGAACTGATGCCGCCCGCCGATTAAGCCGCGCCGTCAGCCGCGATAGCGCGTCACCCTGAGCCCGATCAGGCTCATGCCGATCGAGAGCAGCATGATGATGACGGCGATCACGTTGATGCTGGGATCGGCGCCCTTGCGCAACATGCCCCACATGTAGATCGGCAGCGTATTGCCGCCGCCGATCGTGAAGAAGCTCACCAGGAAATCGTCCAGCGACAATGCCATCGATATGAGCGCCGCCCCGACGATGGTCGGGCGCACGATCGGCAAGGTGATCGAGAAAAAGGCCTGGCGGGCATTCGCGCCGAGATCCCGCGCGCTGTCGACGGCGGCGAAATCGAACCCGGCCATGCGCGCGCTCACGATCAGGATGACGAAGGGCTGGGTGAACACCAGGTGGCTCAGGATGACGGTGTGCAGCCCGAGCCGGAAATCGAGCCAGGTCGTGTAGTAGGAGAGGAACATGATGCCGAGCATCAGCGGCGGCACCATGACCGGCAGGGTGAGCGCCGCCGTCATCGCCGACGCGGCGGAACCCGGTAACCGCACCAGCCCCATCGCCGTCATCGTGCCGACCACGGTCGAGATCAAACCGACCGCACCGGTGACGATCAGGCTGTTGCGCAGCGCGACATAGAATTCCGGCCGCTCGAACAGGGCCTCGACCCAGCGCAGCGACAGGCCGGTGATCGGAAAGCTGAGCAGCGCGCTTTCATTGAAGCAGAACAGCAGCAGGATCACCAGCGGCGACAGCATGAAGACGACTGCGAGCAGTGCGAACGCATACCAGATAGGGCGGTTGTAGCGGTTCATCCGCGCGGCCTCGTGACGCGGAACAGGATCCAGGCGAAAGCGGCGATGGTCGCGAGGCAGATCGCGATGACGCTGAACGACATCGCGGCACCGAGCGGCGCATTCAGCCGGTGGCCGAACTGGCTCTGGATGAAGAGGCCGATCATCGAGGTATGCGGCCCGCCGACCAGCAGCGGCGTCACATAGTCGCCGGCGGCGAACAGGAAGGTGAGGCTGAAGGATGAGAGCAGGCCGACCCGGCTCTGCGGCAGCACGATGTCGAGGAACACGCGGCGCGGCGTGGCCCCGATATCGCGGGCCGCTTCGAGCGGCACGTCGGTGATGCCGCGCAGCGACCCGTAGATCGGCAGGATCGCCAGCGGCAGCGTGTAATGGGTAAGGGTAATGAGAACCGCGATCGGGCTGAACAGGAAGACGGTGATCGGATCTTCGATCAGATCGAGCATCTGGAAGGCGGAATTGAGAATGCCGCTCGATCCGAGGATCGTCTTCCACATATAGATCTTGGTGAGATAACCGCCGAACAAAGTCACGATCGCGACGAACAGGAAGGTGACGCCATGGCGCCCCGCCTTGAAGCGGCAGAAATAGGCGTAGGCGAAGGCGAGCAGGGTCGTCACGACCGCGATCGCAAACGCCATCAGGAAGGTATAGAGCAGCGGCCCGGCATATTCGGCAAAGACGATGCGATATTGTTCGATCGTCACGTCGGGAACCAGCCGATAGGCGCGGACGCGCCAGAAGCTGATCAGCAGGAAATACGAAATCGGAACGAGGAACAGCGCGATCAGGATCGCCGTCGAGGGCGCCAGCAGCAACGCAGGGCGGCGCAGGCGCATAGTCGTTACCGGTCGGCCAGCACGCGCTGATCGTCGAGTTTCCAGCCGACCCGCACGTCATTGCCGATGCCGAGCTGGCGGCGCAGCGCCATGTCGCGGCTGTCGACCAGCACGAGCCGGCCGTCGGCCAGCCGCAGGCTGTATTTGACGGTGGCGCCGAGAAAGACCGCGTCCTCGAGCGTCGCCGGCAGCGAGAGATCGCAGCCCGGCACAATGTCGCCTGCCGCGGCAGGGGCGATCTGCATCTTCTCGGGCCGCACGATACAAACGACCGGTTCGTCTGCGCCGGGATGGGCAAAGCGCAGGCCGCTGGCGAGCGTAACGCTGCCGTCGCGGCGTTCGCCGGGCATCACATTGGCTTCGCCGATGAAGGTCGAAACAAAGCGCGAGCCCGGCTGGCTGTAAATTTCTTCGGGCGATCCGTCCTGAACGATCCGGCCGCCCTCCATGACGCAAATGCGGGTTGCGAGACCCATCGCCTCTTCCTGATCGTGCGTCACGAAGATGAACGTGCCGCCGGTCGTCGCGTGAATCCGGCGCAGCTCCTCCTGCATCGATTTCCGTAGCTTCAGATCGAGCGCCGCCAGCGGCTCGTCGAGCAACAGCACCGCCGGTCGCATCACCAGCGCACGCGCGAGCGCGACGCGCTGCTGCTGGCCGCCGGAAAGCTGCGTCACCATGCGGGTGCCGAACCCGTCCATATGGACGAGCTCCATGACCTCCCGCACGCGCTCCGTGATTTCGGCCGGCGTCGCGCGCGCCAGCCGCAGCCCGTAACCGATATTCTGCGCGACCGTCATATGTGGAAAGAGGCCATAGCCCTGGAACACCATGTTGGTCGGCCGCCGCTCCGGTGCGAGCCGCGTCACATCGCGTCCCTCGATGATGATCGCGCCGGCGCTCGGCTCGATGAAGCCGCCGATCATGCGCAGCAGGGTGGTCTTGCCGCAGCCCGAGGGGCCGAGGATCGCCAGGAATTCGCCGCGGCCGATCGAAAGGTCGAGCGGATGGACGGCTGGAACGGTGCCGTACGACTTGCAGACGCCGTCGAGCCGGACCAGCGTGTCCGCTTCGGCCATGAGCGCAGCCGGTGCCGGCACCGGGGGTGTCACCACGGCGGCTGCGGTCATGGCCGCCCGTCGGCGGTGCGGCGCTGCGGCCCGTCGGCGAGGATCCGGCGCCAGTCGCTCTGCGGCTCGAGACCAAGCAGCGTCTGCGTGCGCCGTAGATCCCAGATCGCGGCATAGGGGTTGTCGGCATAGAGCCCGGGCTGGCGCAATTCGGGCAAGCGGCCGAATTTTCGCCGCATGAAGGTCAGCGTCTCTTCGGGCGAAAACGTGTCGCGCGCACTTAGATAGAACACGTCGAAGGGCGGGCCTTGATAGCCGAGCGCAAGCCGCGCTGCGCGCACCACGTCGGCGAGCTCGACATAGCTCCACAGATCCGGATCGTCGATCGCACGGACGCGTTCGATATAGCTCGCCATGCCCGGCATCACGATCAGCGTCGGACGGAGTGCAACGATCTGGATGCCGCCGTCGCGCGCATAGCTTTGCGCGGTAATTTCGCCGACCTGCTTCGAGACCCCGTACGGCTCGCGCGGACGCAGCGGATGCGCCTCGTCGATCGGCAGATAGTCGGGGCAGGGCGGCGGCGACCGCCAGAGCGAGATCACCCCCGAGGCGCATTCGCTCGACATCATGACGATCTTCCGGATGCCGAGATCGCGCGCCGCCTCGAGTACGTTCCAGGTGCCGAGCGCGTTCACCTGGAACATCTTGTCCCGCGGATCGTGCGGCTGCAGCAAGGCGGCGACATGAACGATCGCATCCTGTCGTTCCAGCGCACTCTTGAGCGCATCGAGCGACAGCACGTCGACATAGCGCGAGCGCACGCCGGGCCGGCCGGGCGTGATGTCGAGCGACGTCACCTCATGGTCGGCCATCAGATCCCGGACGATGGCATCGCCCAGAGCGCCGTTCCCGCCGGTTACCGCAATGCGTTCAAGGGCCATGGGGTCCGATTTCTCTCCATTCTGTCGGGCGATCTTGCAGCCGGCGGGCGACGCAAACCCGTCCGTGGCGCCGATCCCCGCCGGTTGCATCCGCCACGATCCCGGAACTTTCGGATCGGACGGCGGCGCGGCAAAGCTCGAAAATCCCAATCCACTCTATCGGCCCGGTCAATGCGCGACGCGGGCTGGGCATCTTGGCCCGGGTTCTTTCAGATCAGTTTGGGCCGCCAGTCAGGCCAGATCAGGTCGCTTGCGATGGCGAGCAGCCAGAAGACGGCGGCGATGGCAAGCGCGTAGCGGGCATAACGCCGGTAAATCTCCGCGAGCACGCCGCCGATCGCGCGCTGCACCCGATCCTCGGGCAGATCGGTCTTTCGATCCATCAGAAGCCAGACTTCGGTCTCGCGGTAGGGCCGCTCCGGTGCATTGCGTCCCTTGATGAGCAGTACGCAGGCGACGATCGAGACCAGGGCCGCGCCCACCCGAAGCGCCAGCACCGGGTGGACAATGAGGGCAAACATCGTCGCCCAGATCGTAAAGCCGGCGAAAAAGCAGGCGCGACCGACTGACAAGGCGGCGAGCGATCGTATGCGGTCCATCTGGCGGTCCGGCCGGCAGCAGCGCATCGGATGGTGCAAAGCTTAGCGGGGCCCATGCGGCCGGCAAGTCGCGCGCGGCGGCTACAGCAATGCGAGCAGGCCGGGCAACGTCAGCAGGATGGCGGCACCAAGCCAGACAAGCATCGAGGCCGTATCGCTTTGCTTGAGGCCGAATATCCGCTCGTAGAGCGCGGCCGGCACCCCGGCAAGGATCAGCGTGCCGGTCGAGACCATCAGCGAGGCGAGCAGCAGGAGCACATTGGCCGATGGGTTGAACAGGCTCGGCGCCCAGAGCGGCGCAAAGATGAGCACCGGCAGGAGCGCCGGCGAGGTCATCCCGTTGACGATGCAGACGAACACCATGGCGACAAAGATCATGCGCGGGCTCATGGTGCCCCCGCGATGTTCGGCAGCATCCCGTTGAGGGCCAGCGTGAGCAGCAGGAGAAAGCGCAATAACGTCAGCCAGAACGCGGCAATCAATGGCAGGAACAGGAACATGACATAGCGCGGCGTGATGAATGCCACGATCGGCAGCAGCCAATCGGTCAGCCGGCAGAACCAGCGCCAGATATAGTTCTGCGAATCCGGCGGCAGGAAGAATCCGAGCACGAACCGCCCGAGGAGTGTGTAAACGAGGGCTGCCAGGGTAAAGTTCGGCAGGTGAAAATACCAGTGCTGCCAGAAATCCGCCCCGGTCATCGTTCAGTTCGCATGCGGTTTACTCAAAAAGGAACGGGCGGGGCCCCGCTCGGAGGCCCCGCCCGCACGATAGATGAACGCGTTACGATTCGCCTATTCGATGCCCGCCTGACCGGAGGCATGCCGAACGGCACCGCGCGGCACACGGACCGAATCGATGAAGTCCTGCATCTCCTGGCTGGGCGCCGGCATCATCACCGAAGAGGATTTCGATGCGCTCGAGCGCGCGCAAGCGCTGTTCCTGCGCCTCATTCTCGATCAGCAGATCGTCGATATCGAAGCGGACCAGGCGCCGACGGTCCGGGTCGATGTCCGGCGGCTCGGCAGCGTCGCGCGGCGGCAACTCAAAGAGGCGCTGCGCCGGACCGAGATCGTCCAGCGTCTGGTGCAGGATGCCCTGACCGCCGATCGCTGAGCTGTTTCCGGCGGTCGGCCGCTTCGTGCTATTCCTTGCGCATGCAGCTTCGTCATCTGCAATATTTCGTCACGCTCGCGGAGGAACGTCATTTCCGCCGCGCGGCCGAGATCTGCCATATCACGCAATCGACTTTGTCGGCGGCGATCCGGCAGCTCGAGGACGAGCTCGGCGCCCCGATCATCGAACGCGACAAGCGCTTCAAGGATCTCACCCCCGAAGGCCAGGCGCTGCTCGATTGGGCGCATCGCATCCTCGCCGAGCGCCGCAATCTCGATCAGGAAATCGGCCTGCTGCGCAACGGGCTGGTCGGCGAGTTGCGGATTGGCGTCGTGCCGGCGGCACTGCCGACGATTTCGCTGCTGACCACGCCGTTCAACCGGCGCCATCCGAACGTCACCTTGCAGGTGCTCTCGCGCACCTCGAACGAGGTGCAGAACGCGCTCGACGATTTTGCCTTCGATGCCGGCGTCACCTATCTCGACAACGAGCCGCTGCACAGCGTGCGCTCGATCCCGCTCTATCGGGAGCGGTACATTCTCCTGACGCCGGCCGATGGGCCCTTCGCCGGCCGCGAGCAGGTGACCTGGGGCGAGGTCGCAGAGACGCCGCTCTGCCTGCTGACGCCGGACATGCAGAATCGCCGCATCATCGACGGCATCTTCCATTCGGTCGACAAGCGGCCGCGGGTCCTGGTCGAGACCAACTCGGTCATGACCCTCTGTTCCCATATCCGGATCGGCGCTTGGTCGAGCGTATTTCCACATAATTTTCTGTGGGTATTCGGCACGCCCCCCGGGATGCTGGCTCTGCCTCTTGTCGACCCCGTTCGGACGCACGAGGTAGGTCTGGTGGTGCCGGATCGGGAACCGGTCGCCCCGGTCGTCCGGGCGCTGGAGGCGGTGGCGCGGGAGGCCGACATGGATGCCGCGCTGGAGGCGCTCCTTCCGAAGCCTTGATCGGTTTTATCGATCACGATATTGATAAAACTCGTTTGAGTTAGGCCAAGCGCGGTATCATTCTCCCGTAAGAGACGGCCGGGCAACGCGGCCGGCCATGGCAGTTGACGGCACATGCAGGACCAGAAAAACAGCACGATTTCAAACGGCTGGGACGAATCGGCTGTCCGCGAGACGGCCGAGGCGCTGAAGGGTGTCGACGGTCCTTTGCTGCCGATCCTGCACGCCCTCTGCGAGCGCTTCGGCTATATCGACGATCGCGCGATCCCTGTTGTGGCCGATGTGCTCAATTGGTCGCGCGCCGACGTGCATGGCGTGGTCAGTTTTTATAATGATTTCCGGCGCGAGCCGGCGGGCCGGCATGTCGTGAAGGTCTGCCGCGCCGAAGCCTGTCAGTCGATGGGCAGCGACGGCTTCGTCGACCGGCTGGAAAAGGCTTTCGGCATCGCCTGCGGCGAGACCACGCCCGACGGGCGGGTCACGCTCGAAGTGGTTTATTGTCTCGGCAATTGCGCGCTGTCGCCGTCGGCCCTGATCGACGGCCGGCTCTATGGCCGCATGGATGTCGATCGCACCGTCGCTTTGGTCGGGCGGGGTGCCCGATGACCGCGCGCATCTTTGTGCCGGGCGACGCTGGCGCGCTCTCGATGGGCGCCGATGAAGTTGCGCGTGCGATCCGCGCGGAACTGACGGCGCGCAAGATCGACGCGACGATCGTGCGCAACGGATCGCGCGGCCTGTTCTGGCTCGAACCCCTGGTCGAAATCGAAACGGCAGAGGGTCGCATCGGTTACGGGCCGGTCGCCGAAGGCGATATCAAGAGCCTGTTCGATTCCGGTTTTCTCGATGGCAAGGCGCATCCGCGCCATCTCGGCCTGGTCGAAAAGATTCCCTATCTCGCGAACCAGCAGCGCGTGACCTTCGCGCGCTGCGGCATCATCGATCCTTTGTCGCTCGCCGAATATGAGGCGCATGGCGGTTTGCGCGGGCTGCGTCGCGCGCTCGACATGGCGCCGGTCGCGATCGTCGAACAGGTCACCGAATCCGGTTTGCGCGGGCGCGGCGGTGCCGGTTTCCCGACCGGCATAAAATGGAAGACCGTGCTCGGCACCCCGGCGGCGCAGAAATACATCGTCTGCAATGCCGACGAGGGCGACAGCGGCACCTTCGCCGATCGCATGCTCATGGAAGGCGATCCGTTCGTCCTGATCGAAGGCATGGTAATCGCCGGGCTCGCGGTCGGCGCGACCAAGGGCTTCGTCTACATCCGCTCCGAATACCCGCATGCCTTCCATCAGATGAACCGCGCGATCGAGATCGCGCGCGCCACCGGCCTGCTCGGCGCCGATCTTCTCGGCAGCGGCCAGAGCTTCGACATGGAAACCCGGCTCGGCGCCGGTGCCTATATCTGCGGCGAGGAGACGTCGCTGCTCGAGAGCCTCGAAGGCAAGCGCGGCCAGATCCGCTTCAAGCCGCCGCTGCCGGCGATCGAGGGCCTGTTCGGCAAACCGACCGTCATCAACAACCTGGTGACCTTCGCCAGCGTGCCGTCGATTCTCGCCGAGGGCGGTGCCGCCTATCGCGAGTTTGGCATGGGCCGCTCGCGCGGCACGATGCCGATCCAGCTCGCCGGCAATATCAAGCATGGCGGCCTGATCGAGCGCGCCTTCGGTCTGACGTTGCGCGAGATCATCGAGGAATATGGCGGCGGCACCTATACCGGCCGCCCGGTGCGCGCGGTGCAGGTCGGCGGGCCGCTCGGCGCCTACTGGCCGACGCATCTCTTCGACGTGCCATTCGACTACGAGGCGTTTGCGCAGCATGGCGGCATGGTCGGCCATGGCGGCGTGGTGGTGTTCGACGACACGGTCGATCTCGCGCGCCAGGCGCGTTTCGCCTTCGCCTTCTGTGCGATCGAATCCTGCGGCAAATGCACCCCCTGCCGGATCGGCGCGGTGCGCGGCGCGGAGACGATGGACAAGATCATTGCCGGCGTAGAGCCGGTCGCGAACATCGATCTGGTGCGCGACCTCTGCGAGGTGATGCGCGACGGGTCGCTCTGCGCGCTGGGCGGGCTCACGCCGATGCCGGTTTTGAGCGCCTTCGATCATTTTCCGGAAGATTTCGATCGGAAGCCGCAGCCTGCGGCGGCCGAATAGGGAGTATCTGCCATGAATGCGCAAACCACGATCGACCGCGGTACGCCGGAGCGCCTGAGCGAGGCGACCGTCGAGATCGAGATCGACGGCATTCCGGTCAGCGTGCCGAGCGGAACGTCGGTCATGCGCGCGGCGTCGTTCGCCGGCATCGAAGTGCCGAAGCTCTGCGCCACCGATTCGCTCGAACCGTTCGGCTCCTGCCGGCTCTGTCTCGTCGAGATCGACGGCCGGCGCGGCACGCCCGCGTCCTGCACGACGATGGTCGAGCCGGGCATGAAGGTGAAGACCCAGACCGACCGTCTGTCAAAGCTACGCAAGGGCGTGATGGAGCTCTATATCAGCGACCATCCGCTCGACTGTCTCACCTGCTCGGCCAACGGCGATTGCGAGCTGCAGGACATGGCCGGCGCGGTCGGCCTGCGCGACGTGCGCTACGGCTATGACGGCGAAAACCATCTCAAGGCCGAGAAGGATCAGTCGAACCCCTATTTCACCTTCGATCCGTCGAAATGCATCGTCTGCTCGCGCTGCGTGCGGGCCTGCGAGGAGGTGCAGGGCACCTTCGCGCTGACGATCGGCAGCCGCGGTTTCGAATCCCATGTGTCCGCCGGCGCGGAAGAGGATTTCCTCGCGTCGGAATGCGTCTCCTGCGGCGCCTGCGTGCAGGCCTGCCCGACCGCGACGCTGATGGAAAAGAGCATCATCGAAATGGGTCAGCCGCAACGCAGCGTCATCACGACCTGCGCCTATTGCGGCGTCGGCTGTTCGTTCGAGGCAGAATTGCAGGGCGATCGCGTCGTCCGCATGACGCCGTACAAGGATGGCAAGGCCAACCACGGCCATTCCTGCGTCAAGGGCCGTTTCGCCTGGGGCTATGCGACGCACAAGGATCGCATCACCAAGCCAATGGTCCGCGCCAAGATCACCGATCCGTGGCGCGAGGTGTCATGGGAAGAGGCGATCAACCACGCCGCGTCCGAGTTCAAGCGCATCCAGGCAAAACATGGCCGCGATTCGGTCGGCGGCATCACCAGCTCGCGCTGCACCAATGAAGAAACCTTCCTGATGCAGAAGCTGATCCGCGCGGCGTTCGGCAACAACAATGTCGATACCTGCGCGCGGGTCTGCCATTCGCCGACGGGCTACGGCCTCAAGACGACGTTCGGTACCTCGGCCGGTACGCAGGATTTCGATTCGGTCGATGATGCCGATGTCATCATGGTGATCGGCGCTAATCAGACCGACGCCCACCCGGTGTTCGCCTCGCGGATGAAGCGCCGGCTGCGCGAGGGCGCGAAGCTCATCGTCGCCGATCCGCGCCAGATCGATCTCGTGCGCATGCCGCATGTCGAGGCGCAGTATCATCTGCCGCTGAAGCCAGGCACGAATGTCGCGCTGCTGAATGCGATCGCCCATGTCGTTGCGACGGAAGGGCTGGTCGACGAGGCGTTCGTGGCGGAGCGGTGCGACCCGATCGAATTCGGCGTCTGGCTCGATTTCGTCAAGCGGCCGGAGAATTCGCCCGAGAACACCGCTTTGGTCACCGGCGTCCCGGCCGATGATGTCCGCGCCGCGGCGCGACTCTATGCGACCGGCGGCAATGCGGCGATCTATTACGGGCTCGGCGTCACCGAACACAGCCAGGGTTCGACCACGGTCATGGCGATGGCGAACCTCGCCATGGCGACCGGCAATATCGGTCGGCGCGGCGTCGGCATCAACCCGCTGCGCGGCCAGAACAATGTCCAGGGCTCCTGCGACATGGGTTCGTTCCCGCACGAGCTCTCCGGCTATCGCCACATCTCCGACGACGCCACGCGCGCCTTGTTCGGCCGGGAATGGGGCGTCGTGCTCGATGCCGAGCCGGGCCTGCGCATTCCGAACATGTTCGATGCGGCGATCGACGGCAGCTTCATGGGTCTCTACATCCAGGGCGAAGACATCGTGCAGTCCGATCCGAACACCAAGCATGTGACGGCGGCGCTGGCGTCGATGGAATGCATCGTGATCCAGGATCTGTTCCTCAACGAGACGGCGGACTACGCGCATGTCTTCCTGCCGGGCGCATCGTTTCTCGAGAAGGACGGAACCTACACCAACGCCGAACGGCGGATCAGCCGGGTGCGCAAGGCGACGCCGCCACTTGCCGGCATGGCAGACTGGGAAGTGACCGTCGCGCTCTCGAATGCGTTGGGTTATCCCATGCATTACAACCACCCCTCCGAGATCATGGATGAGATTGCGCGCTTGACGCCGACATTCGCGGGCGTCAGCTTCGATCGCATTGATGAGCTCGGCAGCATCCAGTGGCCGTGCAACGACAAGGCGCCGGAAGGCACGCCGA
>JBBDWW010000316.1:0-2818 GCA_040902645.1 Dongiaceae bacterium
CCCACGGTCCTGAAGGATTCGTGCGGGAACCGGTGGGCACCCGGCTCCCGCGGAACGTGACAAGGACCGCCGACAGTCTGCAATGTTGAAATGACGCCTGGTCGCAAGGCCGGCGTGAAACAGTGGATCTCCTCGAGATCTGCGCTCGGGCCGAAGAGGCCTCGGAACCAAGGCCCCGCCGTGGGTTACTCCACCCGGCGGGGCCCCGTTTTTTGGGCACGCGCATTCGCGCTGCCGGCAAGAACCCGGGCCGCTATGATCGGCGCGATGACAGCGCTCGCATCCGATAGCAATCCCAGCCCCGTCGCCACGATCGGCTATGAGCGCGCGAAGCTCGCCGACTTCCTGCGCACCCTGCGCGCGGTCGGTGTTACGATCCTGTTCGATATCCGCGCGAATGCCTGGTCGCGACGCAGCGAGTTCGCCGCGAAGCGACTCGACGCCGCATTGGCGGAAGCCGGCATCGCCTATCGCCATCTGCCCGCACTCGGCAGTCCCGATCCGGCCCGCGAGGCTGCCAAGGCGGGCGATGCGGCCGGGTTCGAACGGCATTATCGCGCCCAGCTCGATACCGAGGCCGCGCGCGACGGCCTGGCAATCGTGGCCGACGCGGCCGCACGCGGTCCGGTCTGTCTCATGTGCTACGAGCGCGATCCGCGCGATTGCCACCGGCTCATAACCGCCGATGCGTTGCGTGCATTGACCGGGCACGAGCCGCGGCACTTGTTCGTTGCGACCGAGCCGCCCCAGGGAACGCTGCTCTAGCGACGCCGATCCGCGGCCTTCCAGCGGCTGGCTCATTGCCGGATTGCGAATCGTGCCCGTGCCGACCAAGATGCCGCGCTCCGATGGGGACGAGGACCGCAGACCGATGGCACGATTCCATACGCTCGACGATATCGATGTGACCGGCCGGCGCGTCCTGGTGCGCTCCGATCTCAACGTGCCGATGAAGAACGGCCGGGTGACCGACACTACTCGGATCGACCGCAGCGCGGTCACGATCCAGGCGCTGATCGACAAGGGTGCGAGCGTGGTGGTGCTTTCGCATTTCGATCGGCCCGGCGGCAAACGCGTGCCCGAGATGTCGCTCGCCCCCGTGGTCGAACCGCTATCGGCCGCGCTCAGTGGCCGGCCGGTCGCCTTCGCCGAGGATTGCATCGGGCCTGCGGCCGAGCGCGCGGTCGCGGCGCTAAAGCCCGGCGACGTGCTGCTGCTCGAGAATCTCCGCTTTCATGTCGGCGAGGAAAAGAACGATCCAGGCTTTGCCCGCGCGCTTGCCGCATCGGGCGATATCTATGTGAACGATGCCTTCTCCGCTGCGCATCGCGCCCATGCCTCGACCGAAGGGATCGCGCGCCTGCTGCCGGCGGTTGCCGGACGGCTGATGGAGGCCGAGCTCGATCATCTCTCGCGCGCGCTCGACCAGCCGCAGCGGCCGGTTGCGGCAATCGTTGGCGGCGCCAAAATTTCCACCAAGCTCGATCTGCTCGGCAATCTCGTGGCGAAGATGGACCTGCTGATCGTCGGCGGCGGCATGGCGAACACGTTTCTGCATGCCGGCGGCATCGCGATCGGCCGCTCGCTCGCCGAGCGCGACATGGCCGCGCGCGCGAAGGAAATCATGCAGGAGGCGCAGCGCCAGGGCTGCGACATCCTGCTGCCGGAAGATGCCGTTATTGCCGCAACGCTCGCGCCCGACGTTGAAACCGAAACCGTATTGGTCCAGGCGGTGCCGGCCGACCAGATGATCCTCGATATCGGCCCCGCGACCGTCGCCGCGATCGAACGACGCCTCGATGCCTGCCGCACATTGGTCTGGAACGGGCCGCTCGGCGCGTTCGAGACGCCGCCCTTCGACGAGGGCACGATGGCAGTTGCCGAGATCGTGGCGCGGCGCACGCAATCCGCCCGGCTGATGAGCGTGGCCGGCGGCGGCGACACGGTCGCGGCGTTGGCCAAAGCGGGGGTGACCGGCGCGCTTTCCTATGTCTCGACGGCGGGCGGCGCATTCCTCGAATGGCTCGAGGGCAAGACCCTGCCGGGCGTGAAGGCGCTCGAAGACGCGGCGCGTTAGAACCCGTGGCGCTGCGCCATCACGCGGTCGCGATACTGAGCAGCACCAGAACCGCCATGCCGGCGGCACAGCCGAGCAAAAGATTGCGGCGCGTCACGAAAAACACGAAAGAAGCTGCGGCGGCGGCTGCCAGCCGGTGCGTCAGCGCGGTTTCAGCTAGCGGCCCCTCCGGCATGAGGATCATGCGCGCGATGAGCGCCGCGAGCAGCGCGTAGGCAACGGCCGCACTCCAGCGGAACAACCGGCTGTTGGTATCGATGCGCCCGCCGAGCAGCACGCCGGCGAAGCGCCAGCCATAGGTGACAATCGCGGCGATGCCGATCAGGAACCAGGGATAGAGCGGGTCGTTCATGCCGGTCTCGCCTTGCGCAGTTTTTCGTCGAGCCAGAAGGCGGCGGTGCCGGCGACGAGGCCGGTTGCGAGCAGGCCCCAGTCTGGCGAAACGAGATGCATCAGAGGGCCGAGGATCGCGCCGAAACCCAAAGCGAGTGCGCGGGCTCGCGCACGTGCATCGGCTGCAAAAATCAGCATGAAATAGATCGGATTCAAAAACACGAGCCCAATCGTCACGCTCGATGGCAGCAGATCGGGCAACTGATACCCGATTGCGGTGGTGACCAGCGTGCTGGTCCACAGCACGGTAATGAATCCGAAGAAGAACGGCAGCCGCGCGCGGGTCGTCATCAGCGGTGCGCGCTGCATCGTGTTGGCCCAGCCGGTGACCGCGACGTAATGCGCGGC
>JBBDWW010000317.1:0-2789 GCA_040902645.1 Dongiaceae bacterium
TCGGCCTGCGAATTACGTCGCTGACGCTGCCGGAGGAGCGCTTCGTGCCACTCATCGCGCTGTCATATATCAGCGCCGTGCGGTCGCCGTTTCCCGCGGCGACATGCCGGTCGAGACAGTTATGGCAGGTATTCAGCTCGCCACCGGTGAACCAGCGATAGAAAGGTGGGTTGCTGTCGTCGAGCACCCGATCCCACTGCCGGGTCCAGTCGATCGCGCGGGCCGCCTCGCCCCAGAAGCCTTCCGGATCGTCCAGCGACCGGCGATGGACGTCATCGAACGTACTGCGCATTTCCATTGTCTCCCCGTCGCATTTTCGGCAGTTTGCCGCGATCTCAAAGCGGGCGCAAACACAACAAGTTCTTTATACTATGTATTGTTTCTCAATGAATGAACGTTGGAGGTTGCGATGGTCAACTCATCCGCCGCTGGCGAAAGAGCTTCGGTAAAGAGACTCTTTGATCGATTGCGCCGAGCTCGTCGGACGCCATTTCCCAAGATACGGACGCGTCTACAAGCTCCTTCAGATCATGGGGTTTATATTATCTATAGAGGGCGCACCGTCTTGCATGTCGGGAGAACGTATCGGGGCAGCGGTGGTCTTAGGAAAAGGTTGTACGATCATCTTCACAACCAATCCTCCTTCTCCCAAAAATATCTCAAGTACCGAGGGCGAACCCTTAGGCGAGGCGGGGCGTTTCGTTGTCTGGCCATTTCGGATGCACGACTCCGAGCACTCCTTGAAGCCTATGCGACCGGCCTCCTTTGCCCCGCGCACATTGGCACGGCGGATGGGGCCCCGCTGAGGCGGTAGGGAAATAGATTCGTCGACCTCTGGTGGCGAACTGGGATACACACCGCCATCATCCGGCCCGTGCAAACGCCGAAAACCGCCGGACGATGACAAGGCGGGACGCTTTGCCTAGCATCCGGGCCCGACCGAGCTGCCGGAGCACAAAGCCGCAATGACGACCAGTCCCTACGAGACGGATCTCGACCGGAACGACGCCAATTATGTGCCGCTGTCGCCGCTGTCGTTCCTGCCGAAAGCCGCCGCGGTTCATCCGAACCGGACCGCGATCGTGCACGGCACGCGGCGCCAGAATTGGGCCGAAACCTATGCGCGCTGCCGCCGCCTCGCCTCGGCGCTCGCGAAGCGTGGCATCGGCAAAAGTGCGAGCGTCGCGACGCTCTGCCCGAACGTGCCGCCGCAATATGAGGCGCATTTCGGTGTGCCGATGGCCGGCGCGGTGCTCAACACCATCAACGTGCGGCTCGATGCGCCGTCGATCGCCTTCATCCTCGACCATGGCGAAGCGGACGTGCTGATCGTCGATCCGGAGTTCGCCGAGGTTGCCGCGGCCGCGCTCAAAGATGTAAAGCGTGAGATCCTGGTGATCGACGCCGAGGATCCGGCATTCGCCGGCGGGCGGCGCATCGGTGCGCTCACCTACGAGCAGTTGCTCGCCGAAGGCGATCCGAATTTCGCCTGGCGCGGGCCGGCCGACGAATGGAACGCGATCTCGCTGAACTACACCTCGGGCACGACCGGCAATCCGAAGGGCGTCGTCTATCATCACCGCGGCGCCTATCTGAACGCGCTCGGCAACGCGCTCGCCTGGAAGATGCCGCCGCATCCGGTCTATCTCTGGACCCTGCCGATGTTCCACTGCAACGGCTGGTGCTTTCCCTGGACGCTGGCGGCATTGGCCGGCACCAGCATCTGCCTGCGCCGCGTCGAGGCGGGCGCCGCGTTCGACCTGATCGAGCGCGAGGGCGCCACCCATCTCTGCGGCGCGCCCATCGTGATGAACATGATGATCCAGGAGAGCATCGTGCGGCCGCGCGATTTCGGACGGCGCATCGAATTCATGACGGCGGCCGCGCCGCCGCCCGCGGCCGTGCTCGAACGGATGAACGAGATGGGTTTCAATATCACGCATGTCTATGGTTTGACCGAGACCTACGGGCCGGCCGTCGTCTGCGACTGGCATGAGGAATGGAATGCGCTGCCGCCGGGCGAGCAGGCGAGACTCAAATCGCGTCAGGGCGTGCCCTATCCGGTGCTGGAAGATCTGATCGTCGCCGACGCGACGTCGCACGCGGCGCAGCCGAAGGACGGCACGACCATGGGCGAGGTCTTCTTCCGCGGCCATAACGTGATGAAGGGCTATCTGAAAAATCCGGACGCGACCGAAGTGGCCTTCGCCGGCGGCTGGTTCCATTCCGGCGATCTCGGCGTCTGGCACGAAGACAGTTATATCGAGCTGAAGGATCGCTCGAAGGACATCATCATCTCCGGCGGCGAAAATATTTCGACGATCGAGGTCGAGAATACGCTCTATCGCCATCCGGCCATTCTGGAAGCCGCGGTCGTCGCGCGGCCGGATGAAAAATGGGGCGAGAGCCCTTGCGCCTTCGTCACGCTCAAGGATCAGCAGCAGGCGACGGAGAAAGAGATCGTCGATTTCTGCCGCCAGCATCTCGCCGGCTTCAAGATTCCGCGAACGATCGTGTTCGGCCCGCTGCCGAAGACCTCGACCGGGAAGGTGCAGAAATTCAAGCTGAGGGAGCGTGCCGCGTCGCTCGGCGAAGGCGGCAGCACGTGATGGCACCCGCCGCTTTTGCGCCGATGGGCGGGCGCATCATCGATCGTTCAAACCTGATCCGGGCGGTCGCCCGGAGCGCGGCGGCTCAGTGATGTTGAGCCAGCTCGTCCTTGATCTTCAGCTTTTCGCGCTTGAGTTCGTGAAGTCTGACGTCGTCGGGTGCCGGTCGTTTTTCTTCTT
>JBBDWW010000318.1:0-2787 GCA_040902645.1 Dongiaceae bacterium
GCGGATCGCCTTGCGCGATCCGACGGCCGGCATTGGTGAGATCGAGGGCAAGACCACGTCCGTCCTGCGGATCGGGCAGCCGGAGGATGAGTCCAAGTTTGGCGAGCGACGCGACGGTCTGCGAGGCGGCGCCCTTGGTCAGCCCAAGCCAGGCCGCGAGGCCACTTGGATTCCGGGCCGGCTGGTTCGGAAGGCTGAGGAAACGCAGCGCCTCCCATTGCACCGGGGTCAGGCCGCTCGCCTGCCGAGCCGCCCGGACCGACTGGCCGATCTGTCCGACGAGATCCGCGATTCGGACCGCATCGGCTGGTGGTTCATTCGGAAAGGGGGAGAGCGCCATAAAATTAGTTTAATATTTAAACTAATTTCGATCAACCTCAATATGACTGAAATAATATAGTTTAAAAACTGAACTATAATTCTGTTGGGAATCAAAGATTTGAAAATAAACATGTAGCCCCTATCGCGCGAGCGGCGACGAGCCATCGAAAGATTGGACAACGCCGGCCCCCAAAGAGCCGGCATTGCTGGACAGAGCTGGCCGCCCGGATCAGGCGATCTCGACCACCGCATCGACCTCGACCGCGAGGTCGAGCGGCAGGACGTTGGTGCCGACCGCAAAGCGGGCATGCTTCCCGGCATCGCCAAAGATCTCGACCATGAGGTCGGACACGCCGTTGGCGACCTTGGGCTGGTCGGTGAAATCGGCCGTCGAGTTGACGAACACGCCGAGCTTGAGGACGCGCTTCACCCGATCAAGGTCGCCGCCGAGCGCCGCCTTGAGCTGCGCCACGATGTTGAGACCGCAGAGCCGCGCCGCCTGCTGGCCTTCCTCGACCGAGAAATCCTTGCCGAGCTTGCCCTTGAAGCGGAACTCCCCATTCCAGACCGTGACCTGGCCGGAGACGAAGGCAAGATTGCCGGCAATCGTCACCGGCACGTAGTTGGCGACGGGGGCGGCTGCCTTGGGCAATTCGATGCCCTTCTCGGCGAGGCGCTTATCGATCGTTCCGGCCATGATGGTCTCCCTGTCCGCTGATTCCCGAAGGCCGCGGAGAATAGCGCCCCCGATGGTGACACGGAACCCGACTTGGCCGCGGTATGGCCATCCGGAACGTTGCGGGCAGGAGGGTATGCCGTCACCCGATGCGGAGCACCGATGACGGAGGGAGGGCCCAAGGGACCGCCAAACGGAAACTCGGCGCCGGTAAGGGCCGGCGCCGAGAAGAATCCGTCCTGCGTTTTTTAATTTGGCGACGAAGCCTGCGCTCACATGCAACGTCGACGAAACAGAGTTACTCCTGCGCGTCTTCAGCCGCGTCATCGATCGCGTCACCGGCTGCTTCGATATCTTCGCCCACGCCCTCGGTTGTGTTGCAAGCGCTGAGCGCAACGCCGCCCGAAAGAAGCATGAGTGCGATCAAAGCCGTCGCAAATTTTTCCTTATATGTGTGTCAGAAATCGATTATCGCGCGGAAGCTGCGCTCGAGCTTGCGGTTCATCAAAGAACGCAGAAGGCGGTACGCTGGTAGGATCGCGGCGGATCGGTCAGGCCGATCGTCGCGACGGCGCCGGCGGCAGTTGAGGAAGAACCCGGGCGCCGCCGCTGCCGACGCCCGGAAGTTTTCACAGGGAGAACTCAGACCATAGTCGTCGTGTTGTGGCTGCCCCTTGTCGCATGCTTGCCGTCACGAGCAGCCGGAAGTCGATCCGCAGGTCGTGCACTTCATACAAGTGCCGTTGCGGACCAGCGTGAAGTTGCCGCATTCGCCACAGGCATCCCCCTCATAGCCGCGGAGTTTCGCTTCGCGAATCTTCTCCATGCGGCCATCGACGCTGTGCACGATGGCGGCCCCGACGGCGACGGCTTCAGCGGTGCCGCTGCCGACGAGCCCGGTTGCGGCCATAAGGGCCGCCGATGAGGTTGCGGTCGCGGCGCCGATCGCAGCGCTCGAGGCCGCCGATGCGATCGCGCTCGCCGCGTGTACCGCATGCCCGACATGACCGTTGCGCCCGCCCTGGTAGACGACGAGGTTGGCGCTGCGCACATAGCCCGAGCTGGCATAGCGGGCGACCGCGTCGAGCGCACGCTCGCCTTCCAGCGTGTCGGGCAGCTCGCCTTCTTCCGCACCGCTGCCCATCGCGTCGGGCAGCAGGTCGGCCGGCTGCACATGCGCCAGGTCGTTGCGACTGAGATAGGAGATCGCCAGCTCGCGGAACACATAGTCGAGCACCGACGTGGCCATTTTGATCGTGTCGTTGCCCTCGACCACGCCGGAGGGCTCGAAGCGGGTGAAGGTAAAGGATTCGACAAACTCCTCGAGCGGCACGCCATATTGCAGGCCGATGGAGATCGCGATCGCGAAGCTGTCCATCATGGCGCGGAAGGCCGAGCCTTCCTTGTGCATGTCGATAAAGATCTCGCCGAGCCGCCCGTCCTCGTACTCGCCGGTGTGCAGGTAGACCTTGTGGCCGCCGACGGTCGCCTTCTGCGTGTAGCTCTTGCGCCGGTTGGGCAGCTTCTCGCGCTCCTGCATGCGGATGCGCTCGACGATGCGTTCGACGATGCGCTCCGCCGCGACGGCCGTGCGCGCCGCCATCGGCTTGTCGGCATAGAGCTGCTCGGCGGCGTCCTCCTGCTCGTCGGCATCATCGCCCAGCACCTGCGAGTTGAGCGGCTGCGACAGCTTCGAGCCGTCGCGGTAGAGCGCGTTCGCCTTGAGGGCAAGACGCCAGGACTGCATGTAGGACGCCTTGCAGTCCTCCACGGTCGCGTCGTTCGGCATG
>JBBDWW010000319.1:0-2786 GCA_040902645.1 Dongiaceae bacterium
ATGCTGGATGCGCGCTTCCAGGAGGGGGTGCGCGCGCTGGGGCGCCGCGGGCTGCCGTTCGACTCCTGGCACTATCATTACCAAAACCGCGAGTTTCTGGAGCTGGCGCGCGCCGCGCCGGGCACGACCCTCGTCCTGGACCATTTCGGCACGCCGCTCGGCGTCGGCCCCTACGCACAGAATCGGGACAAAATGTTCGAGCAGTGGAAGCGGGACATCGCCGACATCGCACGCTGCGACAATGTCGTGGCGAAGCTCGGCGGGCTTGCGATGCCGGATAACGGTTTCGGCTGGGACAGGGCGGCGATACCGGCCCGGTCCGACGATATCGTGGCGGCGCACCGCTTATTCTACCTGCACGCGATCGAATGTTTCGGCGTTGACCGCTGCATGATGGAAAGCAATTTCCCGGTCGATCGCCAATCGGTGAGTTATCACGTTCTCTTCAACGCGCTGAAAAAGATGGTCGCTGATTTCTCCGACGACGAAAAAGACAGGCTGTTCAGCGGCACCGCCGCGCGCATCTACGGCCTGTAGCAATTCCGGACGATCAATCCCGAGCGCTCTCCGCGATCCAAGGCGTTGAAGCCCCTAATCGGCTGCTACGCACAAGTTAGCGTCCGCTGTCGAGGCCCGGCGGCTGAGGGCGCTCGGGGAAGAGAACAGGCAGCTCCTCGCTCAATCGACGACGCGCGCCACCAGCCAGTTTGCGAATGTGTTGAGGGCGGGCTCGAGGTGTGAGAGGCGACCGGGAAGGTAACGGCCGGTGTTCATGCCCCGTTGCTGGCCCTCGAGCACGACAATGTCCTCGTCCATCGATACTTGCCATCGCTTTTCGTAGCGCGCGAACTTTTCGGCAAAGTCGGGGCGCGCCATTGTTTCTTCGGGGAAGCACATGTTCATCACGACATGCGTGCGCGACGGTCCGTCCGGATAGATCTCGAACGCCCACATACAGTCGATCGTGGCGGCAAAGGCGAAGGACGGATAGACCCAGGCATAGCGCGTCCCGAGTGCCGTGTCCGGCAGCCCGTCGATCATGGGCAGCGACAGATGCTGCTCGGCGGTCAAAAGCGCGCTGGTGCCCTTGTGCTTGTCCCATATCGTTGCGAATTCGCCGTTGACGCCCGTCGCCATCTCCGGGGGATGGCTTGCATAGGTGCCGGCGATCGAGGCCTTGTGCACCACGTTGACGTGATAGTCCTCCATGAAGACTTCGATAAAGAGCTTCCAGTTGGATTCGACCGTGAAATGCCTCGCCCGCGCAGTCTTCATAGCCGGCAGATTGTAGGCCGCCAAATACCGATCGAGCTCACCCACCGTCGCGTCGAAACCCGGTCCACCCGACTCCAGTCGTGCGAAGATGAAGCCCTGCCAGATCGCGGCCTCATAGCTCACCAGACCATAGTCGCGCCGGTCGAAGTTCGCCGAGCTCTCCATGCCGGCAGCGCCACGCAGGCTGCCGTCGAGCCCATAGGCCCAGGCATGGAACGGGCAGCGGATCGCGGGAACGTTGCCGCTGCCTTCCAACAGCATCATGCCGCGATGCCGGCAGACATTGTTCAATACGCGGATCTTCCTTGCCTGGTCGCGGATGACGATCAGTCTCGCGCCGCAAAGCTCGATCGCCCGATAGTCGCCCGGATTGGGCAATGCATTCTCGCGGCCGAGGCAAACCCAGGAGCGATGGAAGACCCGGTCGATCTCGCGCTTGTAGAACTCCGGACTCGCATAGCACCAGCCGGGCAGGGGCTCTGCCCGCAGCGGCGGCAACAAAGCCTTGCTGTAGCTCTGGTGGTCGAAGATCGACGAATCCGGCATGCGCATGATCATCCTGACGTGTTGACGGGCCGGCTTTCTTCCGCAGTCCGGTTGGGGTCGTCGGTCAATCCGGACGCTAGATTTGCACGACAATCGGGGAATAACAAACACTTAGGATCGTCGGTCCGCGAACCATAGGATAGGATGATGGCGATGGATGAAGCGGGCGAGCAGGCCATCCGCGCGGGCCATTGTCATCGCGTGACGAATCGCCGGTAAATGCAGATGCGCGCGGCCCCACCGCCGTCGCGCGTCCGAATGGGAAATGGGCCGGGATCGAATGACACGACTGATCGACAGCGATGCGCTCGTGCATATCGGTCTGCACAAGACCGGCACGACCTGGCTGCAGTTTCATTTGTTCCCGCGCGCCGATTGCGGATTCCATCTGCCCGCGTTCGAGGGCATGACACCCAAGCAGCGCGCCAAGGCGATCGGCGTGCGTCTTTGTTACGACAGTGCGAACCGGCTGATGGCCGACGCCGATTTCGATGCCGCCGCGACACGCGAGGCGCTGACCGGGTTGATTGTGCCCGAGGGAAAAACAGCAGTTGTAAGTCACGAGCGGTTGGGCGGGCATCCGCTGTCCGCCGGTTTCGATCGGACCATTCTGCGCGATCGGATTCGTACGGTGCTGCCGAATGCGAGGATTCTCATTGTCGTCCGCGAGCAGTTCTCGATGCTCATGTCGAGCTATCTGCAATATCTCAAATATGGCGGCTGGCACGATCTCGAACAGTATCTCTATCCGCCGTCGGACGGACGGCTGCCGGTGCTCAACATCGATTTCTGGAAATATGACCGGTTGATCGAGCTGTATCGATCGGCGTTCGGGCCGGATCGCGTTCTGGTGCTGCCCTATGAAATGCTGGTTCGCAATCCGCAGGATCTTGTCGAGCGGATCTGCGGTTTCGCCGGCGTTTCGATTCCCGACGGCGTCGACGTCGGGCGCCGGCTGGACACGG
>JBBDWW010000320.1:0-19370 GCA_040902645.1 Dongiaceae bacterium
CTTGATCGGGGGCGCTGTCGTGCTGATCGTCGTGCTGATACATGCCGCGCGAGATCTGAGGGCAATTGCGCGGCCTCCCGACCGGTTGTCGCCGTCGGCTTAACGGCCGCTTCACGCCGCCATCGCCTCGCTGTACCAGCGCTGGAAGGCGATCGTGCCGGGTTCGCGTTCGCGCGACAGCACGCCGCGCTCGTAAACGCCGGCAGCCAGATTGCGCTGGATGAGACTGCTGATCGCCATATCCTCGCGCAGCACCTGGTCGGCGAAGCCGAGTGCCGCCTCGCCGTCATTGCGCTCCGGCGACAGCCACAGCCAGCGGAAAATGCGCATGCGCCCGGCGCCAAGCGGCGTCACCTGGTCGATGGTCGCACTCCGCGTCGAGAGCACCATCAAGGTCGCCGGGAATTTGTAGATCCACACCCCCGGCGCTGGGGCCGCGCCATCGCCGAGATCGTAGGAGACATCGAAGCGGACGAACTGTCCGTTCTCCACGGCCACGATGCGGGTGTTTTCCTTCACCAGCATCGCGCTCAAATCGCGATGCACATGATTGAGGTGATAGCCCTCGCAGCTATTGTCGCCATAGGCCTTCCAGTCGGTCGGCGCGTCGTGCAGCGTCTCGCCAAAATAGCGCAGCGTCTCGATCGGCGGGTACTGCGCGGCGAGCGGAACGATATCGCCGAGCCAGTCGGTCAGTACGGGTGCCTTGTCGTCGAGACAGGCAAAGACCAGCCCGTTCCAGCTTTCGACGCGGACCGGCCAGAGACCCCAGCGATCGGCATCGAGTGCCGCATCCTCGAAGCCCGGCGCCTTCTTGAGCGCGCCGGTCTGGTCGTAGAGCCAACCATGATAGGGGCAGCGCAGCACGCTGCATTGGCCCGACGCCGCCAGCAGCAGCGGCGAGGCGCGATGACGACAGACATTGTGGAAACCGCGCAGCATGCCGTCGCGGCCGCGCAGCACGAAGATCGGTCGGCCGGCGATCTCGGCGGTGACGAAGCGGCCCGGTTCCGCAAGCTGGCCCGCATGGGCGACCAGCATCCAATGCTGCGCGAAGATGCGCCGCTGTTCCTCGGCGAACACGGAAGGGTCGCAATAGACGCGGGCGGAGAGGGTTTCGACTGCCGTCATGGCAGCGTCAGTCGTCGTCGACCACGACGCCCGCATCCGCGTCCCAGCCGACCCACAACCGGGCGCCGTTCTCGGGCGTAATCTTGGTCCGCCAGGCGGGGCAGGAGACCACGATGTCGCCGATGCCGGGATGGCCGAGCGTCATGTGGAAGCTGCTGCCGAAATAATTCCAGTTGCGCACCGTGCCTTCGATCGCGTTGACGCTTTCGGCCGGCCGCATGGCGTCGATGCGCACTTTCTCGGGGCGCATGGCGATCAGGATTTCCTCGCCCGATGCCGGAGCCCGGCCGTTCGCTTTCTGGCGATAGGTGGCGCCCCCGATATCGTAGCTGATGTCGCCATTGGCGGTCGCGTTGACGCGGCCTTTGAGGAAATTGCTCTCGCCGAGAAAGCCGGCGACGAAACGCGTTTTCGGCCGTTCATAGAGTTCGTCCGGCGTGCCGATCTGCACGAACTTGCCGTCGCGCACGATCGAGATGCGATCGGACATCGACAAGGCTTCTTCCTGGTCGTGCGTCACATAGATGAAGGTCGTACCGACGCGGCGGTGCAGTTCCTTGAGCTCGATCTGGACTTCCTGGCGCAGCTTGCGGTCGAGCGCGCCGAGCGGTTCGTCGAGCAACAGGATTTCGGGATTGAAGACGAGGGCGCGCGCGAGCGCGACGCGCTGCTGCTGCCCGCCGGAAAGCTGACGCGGATTGCGATCGGCAAGATGGTTGAGCTGCACCAGATCCAGCGCCTTGCCGACGCGCTCGCGGGTTTCGTCCTGCGATTTCCGACGCACCTTCAGCGGGAAGGCGACATTGTCGAACACCGAGAGATGCGGAAACAGCGCATAACCCTGAAACACCATGCCGAAATTGCGCTTCTCCGGCGGCAGATCGGTAATGTCGCGGCCATCGAGCAGGATGCGGCCTTCGGTCGGACCGGTGAAGCCGGCGATCATCATCAGCATCGTGGTCTTGCCCGACCCCGACGGCCCGAGCAGCGTCAGGAACTCGCCGCGCGGAACATCGAGATCGACGCCGTCGACCGCGCGGACCGTGCCGTAATGTTTGGCGACGCCTCGGAACTGCAGTCCGATGCCGCGCTCGATGTTTGTCATGGTGCGATCCGGTGGCCGGTCATGATCAGACGAAATCGCGGCGCAACGCCTGCGCCATGCAATGCACACCGCCGCCGCCCTTGGTGAACATCGTCACCTCGGGATCGTAGACGGTGAAACCGCGCGCCTTGAGCTTGGCGTTGAGATCCTTGCTGCCCGAGGTCGAGATCACCTTGTCGTCGCCCAGTGCCATCACGTTGCAGCCGAGCTCCATCGTGTCGCGATAATTGACATCGATGATTTCGATCTTCTTGGCCTTGAGCCAGTCGAGCGTCTTCTGATCGGTGGTGTCGACGCAGACGGCCGCCAGCTTGTCGGCCAGCATGCAGACCATCAGATCGATATGGACATAATGCTCGGCGATCGGCGCGAGCCGGACTTCCCAGCCTTCCTTCTCAAGCCAGCCCTGAACCTGCTTGGCGGCCGGTTCCTGCGTGCGCTCGCCGCAGAACCCGATCAGCACACAACCCGGCTCGATGATGTCGAAATCGCCGCCCTCGAACGCCGATGCCGTGACCTTGTTCCAGATCGGAATGCCCTTCGACAGATAGAAATCGATGACCGGACCGTATTCGCCGCGCCGCCACCATTGCGCCATCTGGGTCACGACAGCCCCCCACGGCGTCATGAACGAGCTGTCGCGCGCGTAGACCTGATAGGGCAGCGCCTGGTCGGTCACGATATGGTGCACGGTGACGCCGGCATCTTCGTAGGCCGACGTCATCTCGCGATGCTGGCGCATCGCGGTTTGCAGATCGAACTTGCTGTCGGGATCGCGCAATGTCGCCTTCGAGATCGAACTGGTCGGCAGCCATTTGAAGTTTTCCGGCACGCAGAGCAGCACATCGTGGAGCTTGCCGTACTCGGAATTGACGCCCCACGCGCCGGGGACGCCATTCCCCTTGCCGTTCCCGTTCTTGCCGACCATTGCGTTTTCTCCCGGATTTGCTTGATTTTGTGGCACGCTATCATAGGGGCAGACAGTGTCAATGCGGGCGCCGGCGCCGGTCGGCATCGACCGGCCAGGCGCCGAAGCGGGCCGCCGCTAGCGCTGGATCATCCATTTGTTGCTGGCTTTCCGGTTGACTTGAAGACGCCCGCCGATCGCCGCCGCGAACTCGTCGACCGCACGAATCACGCCCGGAAAGGCATCGTCGTAGTCGTCGCCGAACATGACGCCGCCCGGCCGCACCAGCGGCCAGAACAGATCGAGATCCAGTTTGACCTCTTCATATTGATGGGCCGCATCGATGTAGATCAGATCAAACAGGATGTTGTGCGCGGCGAGAAAGCGCGCGGCCGCGGTCGAGGCGACGGGGAAGGGGACGATGCGCTCGGTCGCGCCCGCCTCGATCACGTTCGCGAGGAAGGTCATGTACAGCGTCGGATAACCCTGCTTGAGCTTGAGCGAGGGAAAATAATCGGGCCGGTCGCGGAAGAACCAGTGCTCGATCGAGCCAAGCCAGGTATCGATGCAGACAATTTCGCAATCTTCGATGCCGTACTGGTTGGCGAGATAGGCCATATGCAAGGCCGAGGCGCCCTTCCAGGTGCCGATCTCGGCGACGCGCTTGGGGCGCAGCTTGTCGAACAGGATGCTGAAGATGGTATCGGTCGAGCCCCAGCCCTGCAGATCGGTTGCGTGCGCCGCTTTATCGAACTCGGCATAGGGATTCTCGGCATGGATGAGATCGAGGAGACGGGTCATCGCTGGGGCGTTACGACGAGGGCGGTCGAACGGCTGGCGCCCCGATGGCGCGCCACGATCATGAGCGCGAGCAACACCAGGGCGCCGCCGGCAAGCTGCACCGGCGCGAGCCTTTCGCCAAGAATCAACGCAGCGGCGGCGACGCTGACGATCGGTTCGAGATTCATCATGCCGGCCGTGCGCACCGGCCCGATCCAGCGGATCGCAATCGACCAGAGTGTATAAGCAAGAATGTAGAACAGCACGACCGCGATCACGATGAATTGACCTTTGGTGCTGCGCGGAAGCGCAAAGTCGTGCATGGCGATGCCGTAGATCGCAAATCCGATCACCATCCAGAGATGGGCGAGAAAGCTGATCGCGATGATGTCGTAGTCGCGAAAGATCGGTGCGATGAAGACATGCGCGATTGCGCAGGTGACCGATCCCATCATCACCAGGGCGACGCCGCGCCAGTCGAGCCCGTCCCAGGCCGGACCGAGCGCGAGGGCAAGGCCGGCAAACGCAATCAGCAGCGCCAGCGCCCGGATGAGCGTCATCCGTTCCTGTCCGGTCACGGCAGCGATCACGCCGACCAGCAGCGGAAAGGTGAAATACAGCAAGGCGGCGAGACTGACGGGGATATAGGCGACCGACGCCATATAGCCGTAGCCCCAGAGCGCCATCAGCAGGCCCAGAAACAGGCTCGCATACCAGACGCGGCGCGGCAGCACGAGGCCGCCGCGCATGGCGATCAGCCAGGCGCCGAAGCCGAGAACGAAAAACGCGTTTCGGATGGCGACGATGGTGATCGCCGTGGTGCCGTCGTCATAGGCGAGGCGCGAGAGCGTCGTGATGCTGCCATAGGACAAAGTCGCGACGACGACCGCGAGCACGCCGCTCGCCGACCGGCGGTCCGAAGAGGGTGCGAGCGCATCCGTATACAGGAGAGCCTCCCGAAAAGGGCTGTCGGCGGTCGGTCGGCTCTCTTACGGGATTGGTCGGGAGCCTGTCCAGCAAGGGCCGGGCGGGTCTGGACGCTCATAGCCCCGGATGCCATATTGCCGCCCGCAAGCGGGGGCGTCCTCGTCGAATGGGGGCGGCGAGCGTCCGAGACAGCATGGAAGCGGGATGAGCATCGGTACGCGCCTCTACACATGGCTCCATGGCGAGCTGGTGGGGACGGATCAATTCAGCAATCGGTACTACCGCGGTCGCAGTCGCATCATGGGGCGATCGGAACGCCGCTGGGTATTGTATGGCGCGGCCGATCATCCCGAAGCCAGCACGGTCCCCGCCGAATGGCATCGCTGGTTGCACGGGACGCAAAAGGAACCGCCGCGAAGCGAACAGACGCGACGGACATGGCAGAAACCCCATCTGCCGAATCCGACCGGTACCGAGGCGGCCTATCGGCCCCCGGGCCACACGCTGCAAGGCGGTCGTCGCGCGGCGGCGACCGGCGACTATGAACCCTGGCAACCGACGCCCTGATCGTCGGGCGACGGGCCGGAAGGGCGAAAAATGCGGGGCAAGCTTCTCGAAACGATCATCGGCGGAATCGTCCTGCTGTCGGCATTGGCGTTTGTCATCTATGCCTTCAACGAATCGTCTGTGATCCCGGTTGAGGGATACGAACTCCGCGCCGAGTTCAACCGCGTCGACGGGTTGGTCTCTGGCAGCGACGTACGCATGAGCGGCATCAAAATCGGCACGATTCTGCACAGCAAGCTCGATCCGGATACCTATCTCGCGGTGGTGCGGATCAACATTCGCGAATCCGTGCGTGTTCCGGTCGACAGTTCGGCGCGCATCCAGGCGGACGGGTTGCTGGGCGATTTCTATCTCAGCATCGAACCCGGCGGTTCCGACAAGATGCTGGAGCCCGGCGGCCGCATCACGCGGACGCAGGATCCGCTCAACCTCGCCGATCTGATCGGCCGCTTCGTATTCAGCGAACCCGATGCTGAACCGGCACCCGACAGCGCGCCGGAAGATGAGCTGCAGACCGCGCCCGAGACCGAGCCGGAAAGTGAGCCCCTGGAAGAAGGCGGCACGCTGGAATAACCGGCCGCCGCCGATCCGATCGATGCCCGACAAAACGAAACAGCCAACCGGCGCGGCGCAGCACTGGGACCCGCAACGCTATCAGCGGAATGCCGGGTTCGTTGCCGCGCTCGGCGAAGCGGTACTCGACTGGCTCGATCCGAAACCCGGCGAGCGCATCCTCGATCTCGGCTGCGGCGATGGGGAACTGACCGAAAAACTGGCAGCGCGCGGTGCGATCGTCGTCGGCGTCGATGCCAGCGCCGAGCAGATTGCGGCCGCGCAAGCGCGCGGCCTCGATGCCCGGATCATGGATGGCGCGCGGCTCGTTTTCGACCATGAATTCGACGCCGTCTTTTCCAATGCGGCGCTGCACTGGATGCGCGATCCCGATGCGGTGATCGAGGGGGTCGCGCGCGGCCTCAAACCGGCGGGCCGCTTCGTCGGCGAGTTCGGCGGCAAGGACAATGTCGCGGCGATCGTGAACGCCCTCGCGGCGGCGCTGGCGCGGCGCGGGATCCATGCCGGCGCGCTTAATCCCTGGTATTTCCCCGACGAAAGCGAGTATCGCGCGCGGCTCGATCGGCATGGTTTCGTCGTCGAGCGGATCGAGCGTTTCGCCCGGCCGACCCCGTTGCCGGGCGAAATCGGTGCCTGGCTGGAAACCTTCGCGGAAAGCTTCCTCGCGGCGGTACCGCCGGCCGACCGGCCGGCTTTGCTGGCCGAATTGGCGAGGGAAGCAGCGCCGCTCTTGCAAGACACGGAGGGTCGCTGGCATGCGGATTATGTCCGGCTGCGCTTTGCCGCCCGGCGCGCCTCGCCGCATCGCGCCTCGCCCCACCTCGCCTCACACCGTGTGCGCTGATAGGATCGGCGACCCTCAAATTCGCCGACAGACCGAGATGACAGGTTCCTCCAGCAAGACGCAGTGGCAGCCCCCGGTCTGGCGAACGCCGGATGGCCAACCCGTCTCATGCATCGAGAAGATCAAGGTGTTGAACGACAATCTCGAAGAGATTCGACAGATGGCGCAGGACGCGCTCGAGGATGCCGTCCTGATGGGCGCCGACGAGGCGCAGGTGCGCGAGACGCTGACGAAACTGGTCGCATCGCTCGAAAACCCCTATCGCGGGCGCAAGACGTGAGCGCCCCTCCGTCGCGTTGCGCGCGCCTTGCGGCGCCGCTGCTGGCCATGCTGCTGCTCGCGCCGGTTCCGGTCGCGGCGGAGTTCATGGATACCGCCGTGCTGCAGGGGATCGACAAGGTGACGGCGCGCGTCTCGCGCATCGAAGTCCCGATCGGCCGCACGGTCACCTTCGGTGCGCTCGAAATCACCGCCGAGGCCTGTCACAAACGGCCGCCGGAGGAGACGCCGGAGAGCGCGGCCTTCCTGGTGATCGCCGAACAGCAGCTCGACGAGGAGCCGAAAATCCTGTTCTCGGGTTGGATGTTTGCCTCAAGCCCCGCACTCTCGGCGCTCGAGCATGCGGTCTACGACGTCTGGGTCGTCGATTGCATCGCGGCGGCGACAGCGGACAGCGAAAGCTCGACCGGAAACTGAGCGGCGGTACCGAGCGCCACGGCGAGGCGCTCGCGATAGGCCTCGCGCGAAACCTCGTGCGCGCCAAATTGCGCCAGATGATCGGTCACGAACTGCGCATCGAGCAGCGAGAAGCGACCGATCCTGAGCCGCGCCACCAGATGGACCAGCGCCACCTTGCTGGCATCGCGGGCGCGGCTGAACATGCTTTCGCCGAAGAACGCGCCGCCGAGCGCGATCCCGTAGAGGCCGCCGACCAGATCGCCGCCCTGCCAGGCCTCGATCGAATGCGCGAAGCCCATTTCGTGCAGGCGCGTGTGCAGGCTTTCGATCGAGCGATTAATCCAGGTATCGCGTCGCCCCGGCGCGCTGTCGGCGCAGCTGCGAATCGTCGCGGCGAAATCGGTGTTGCAGCGGACATCGTAGACGCCGTGCCGCACCGTGCGCTGAAGCCGGCGCGGTACATGGAAGCTGTCGAGGGGAATGATGCCGCGATGCTCGGGTTCGATCCAGTGAATCGCCGGGTCGAGCCGACCCTCGGCCATCGGGAAAACCCCGTAAGCATAAGCGCGCAACAACATGTCCGGCGTCAGGCGGTTCATCGGGTGCGACCGGCTACTCCCGGATCGATACGAATTTCTCCAGCCAGCGTATATCGTAATCGCCGTTGATGAAATCGGGCGCCGCGATGAGGCGCTGGTGCAGCGGGATCGTGGTCGAGACGCCGCCGATCACGAACTCCTCGAGCGCGCGCCGCAGGCGCATCAGGCATTCGTTGCGCGTGGCACCGTGCACGATCAGCTTGGCGATCAGACTGTCGTAATGCGGCGGGACGGAATATCCCGTGTAGAGCGCCGAATCGACGCGCACACCGAGGCCACCGGGCGCATGATAATCGCTGATGCGGCCGGGCGAGGGGCGAAACGTGTCGGGGTCTTCGGCATTGATCCGACATTCGATCGAATGGCCGTTGAACTTGATGTCTTCCTGGCGGATCGGTAGCGGCGCGCCTGCGGCAATGCGGATCTGCTCGCGCACCAGATCGATGCCGGTGATCATTTCCGTGACCGGATGCTCGATCTGCAGACGCGTGTTCATTTCGATGAAATAGAACTGGCCATCCTGATACAGGAACTCGATCGTTCCGGCGCTGCGATAGCCGAACTTTTTCATCGCCTCGATCGCGATGGTGCCGATGAAATCGCGCTCGCGGCTATTGAGAGCGGGCGAGGGCGCCTCCTCGAGAACCTTCTGATGGCGGCGCTGCAGCGAGCAGTCGCGCTCGCCGAGATGAATGACATTCCCGTGCGAATCGCCGAGGATCTGTATCTCGATATGCCGCGGATGCGAGAGATACTTTTCCATATAGAGTGTGTCGTTGCCGAAATGCGCTTTGGCCTCGCTGCGGGCCAGCGCCATTGCCTGACCGATATCGCTCGGGCCGGTTGCGACCTTCATGCCCTTGCCGCCGCCGCCGGCGGCCGCCTTGACCAGAACCGGGTAACCGATCTGGGCTGCGATGCGCGCCGAATCCTCGTCACTGCCGAGCGCGCCGTCGGAACCGGGCACCACCGGCAGGCCAAGCTTTTTTGCTGCGTCCTTGGCGGCGACCTTGTCGCCCATCAGCGCGATCTGTTCCGGGGTCGGGCCGATGAAGGTGAAGCCATGTTCCTCGACCATCGCGGCGAAGCGGGCATTCTCCGAAAGAAATCCGATACCGGGATGGATCGCATCGGCGCCGGCGATGGTCGCCGCCGAAATGATTGCCGGAATGTTGAGATAGCTGTCGCGCGATGGGGCCGGGCCGATGCACACCGCCTCGTCGGCGAGCCGCACATGCATCGCATCGGCATCGGCGGTCGAATGCACCGCGACCGTGCGGATTCCCATCTCGCGACACGCGCGATGCACACGAAGCGCAATCTCGCCCCGGTTCGCGATCAGGATCTTCTCGAACATCGCTTGCGGCGCCTCGGGTTCTCGGACGCAGTTACTCGACGACCATCAGGATTTCGCCGTACTCGACCGGCCGTCCGTCGGCGACGATGATCTGTCGGACGACACCGGCATGCGCCGCTGTGATCGGGTTCATCACCTTCATCGCCTCGATGATCAGCAATGTCTGGCCCTGCGAGACGCGATCGCCAGTGACGACGAACGGTTCGGCGCCGGGCTCGGCCGAGAGATAGGCGGTGCCGACCATCGGCGACAGCACGGCGCCGGCGGGCGGACCATCCGGTGCCGTCGGCACGGGTGCGATTGCTACTGGCGCTGGCGCTGCGGCGGGTGCCGTCGCATTCGCGATCGAGCCACGATTGAGGCGGATGCGCTCGCCGGCTTTCTCGTACTCGACCTCGTTCAAGCCGGTTTCGTCGAGCAGCCGCGCGAGCTTGCGGATCAGTTCCTCGTCGATGTCGAACGTGCTCATCAGGTTTCCGTCTGCGTTTGCAGGATTTCGGCCATGGCGGTCAGTGCGAGGCGATAGCCCTGCGAGCCGAGGCCGCAGATGACGCCGCGCGCCGCCCGACTCACATAGGAATGATGGCGGAACGATTCACGGGCGAAAATATTCGAAAGATGCACCTCGATCGTCGGCAGGCCGACGGCCAGCAGCGCATCGAGCAGCGCGATCGTGGTGTGACTATAGCCGGCCGGGTTGATCACGATGCCGGCCGCGCTGCCGCGCGCCTGCTGCACCCAGCCGATCAGCTCGTCTTCGCGATTGGTCTGGCGGAACTCGATGGCAAGGCCGAGCGTCTCGCCGTGCTTGCCGCACGCGGCCTTGATATCGTCGAGCGTCTCGCGGCCATAGGTCGCCGGTTCGCGCGTGCCGAGCAGGTTAAGATTGGGTCCGTTGAGGACAAGGATTGTCGGGCGTTTGGCCAAGGCGGGCGCCTGCTCATCTCCGGACGAGGGGATTTGCGTTATAGCATGGCAGGTCGCCGGCGCAACGCCAGCCGGCGGAAATCCGGGCGAATCAGCGGTGCCGGCGGTCCTGGAAGTCGTACCAGGCGGCAACCAAAGGCATGAACCAGCCACCGCCCCGATAGAGCGGCATGGTCGGAAAGGCGCGATCGGCGAACACGGTTTCACCCTCCGGTCGCCCGAGGATGCGCAGGGCCGCCTTGCAGCCGAGATAGCTTCCCATCGGCACGCCGGCGAAGCAATAGCCGAGTGCGTAATGAGCGCCGTCATGTGTGCCGAGATGCGGCCACAGATCGAACGTGGCGGCGCAATAGCCGCTCCAGCAATGGCTGATCCGAATCTGCTCGAGATCGGGAAAGATGGCGCGATAGTGCCGGTGCAGCCGGCGGGCCATGCGCGCGTGATCGCGCTCGCTTGATCCGGTAAACCCGCCCATCAGGATGCGCGTGCCGTCCGGCGAGCGTCGCATGTAGTTGAGATTGTGGTTCCAGTCGTGAATCGTGCGGTCCTGCGGCAGCAGCCGGTCGAGCTGCTCGGCGCGCAGCGGCTCGCTTGCCATCATATAACCGCGGAATGGAATGACGCGCCGCCGCAACCAGGGATCGACGCCGTCGGTGTAGCCGTTCGTCGCAACGAACACGTCGCGTGCGAAGATCGGGCCGCGCGAAGTCGCGACCCCGAACCCGCGCGTCTCGCGCCGGATGGCCGTGACGCGCGTGCCGGTCACGATCTGCGCGCCGGCGCGACGGGCGCGGTCGAGCAGGCCGGCATGATAAAGGCCGGGATGCAGCGAAGCGAGATCCGGGATCACGGCGCCACCGTGATAGATGTCGGAACCGATCTCGCGATGCTGTTCTTCGCGCGGCACCATCTCGAACGGTTCGCCGAGATGTTTCTCCTTGAGCGCGACGGTTTTCGCGATCGAATCGTAATGGTTGGGCGAGAGCGCCGCGACGAAACGCCCGCAGCGACGCCAGCCGCATTCGATGCCCTCGAGCTCGATCAGTCCGGCGACGGTATCGAACGCCGACTGCAATTCGCGATAGACGGCGATCGCATAGTTGGCGCCATGCTCGTTGAGCAGGGTGGAGAAACTGGTCTTGAAGGTGCGCCCGATGAAGCCGGCGTTGCGCGAGCTCGCGCCGTGGCCGGCGGTCTCGGCCTCGATCACGACCACGCGCCGCCCGGCGCGTGCCAGCAGCAACGCCGCCGCAAGCCCGGTATAGCCGGCGCCGACGATCGCCACGTCGCAGGAGGCGGGCATCGCCTGCACCACGATCGGCTCGCGCGGTGCCGCTTCCCACCAATAGGGCGTCTGCTTGAAATCGTCGGTCAGAACCGCATCGGTCATAGCCATTCCGCGCGCCTCAACCGCCCATCGACATGCCGCCGTTGACGCGCAGGATCTGCCCGGTCACGTAAGCGGCATCGTCCGATGCGAGAAACGCCATCGCGGCGGCGATTTCCTCCGGTTTGCCATAGCGCCGCATCGGCACCAGCGTGAGCGCCGCCTCGAGCCCGGCCTGATCGATTCCGGCGAGCATTTCGGTTGCGATGTAACCCGGCGACACGCCGTTGACCGTGATGCCGAGCTTCGCCACTTCCGCGGCGATCGGCCGCATCATCGCGGTAATCCCGCCCTTCGATGCGGTGCAGACCGAATATTTGTTGCCGCCGAAATCGGCGATCTCGGTGATGCAGGAACCGGTCACCAGGATGCGGCCGTATTTCTTTTCGATCATGTGCGGCAGAACCGCCTGCGCCATGTTGAAGAAGCCACGCAGATTGGTGTCGATCGCCGCATCCCAGTCTTCGTCGGTGCTGTCGATGAACGGCTTGTCGGTGATGACGCCGGCATTGCTGACCATGATATCGAGGCCGCCGAAGGCCTGGATCGTTTCGGCAACCATCCGCTTTGCATCGGCCCGCTTGCCGACGTCGGCCTGGATCGCAACGGCGGTGCCGCCGGCGCGGCGGATGCCGGCGGCGACGTCTTCCGCCTTGTCGCGATTGGCCCGGTAGTTGACGACGACTTTCGCGCCCTCGCGCGCGAAGCGTTCTGCGATCGCCTTGCCGATGCCACGGGCGCTGCCGGTGACGATGGCGGAACGGTCGGCGAGCATCATGGCCGGCTCCTCTTGGTTGACGCGGGAGCCGGCAGGCTACGGGGATCGTGGCCGGAACCGCAAGAACGCCCGAAAAAGGCTACAGCTCAGCTCTCGCGTGCGGCAGCGACCAGGCGCTTCATCTCTTCGATATCGATCGCGCCGGGTACGACCTGTTCGCCGATCAGGAAGGCGGGCGTGCCGTCGATGCCGATCTGATCGGCGAGACGACGGACATGCTCGATCTCGGCCGTCACCTGATCGCCTTCCATGTCGTCCTCGAGCCGCTCCATGTTCAGACCCTGCGTCGCGGCGAGTGCCATAACCGTGTCGCGATCGAGCTTGCCGCGATGCGCCATCATCGCATCGTGCAGCCGAACATAGGCATCCTCGCTCTGCTGGTGCGCGGCGAGCGCGGCGCGGGCTGCGATCTCCGATTCCTCGCTCAGGATCGGCCATTCCTTGTAGACGAAGCGGATATTCCCGTCGGCTTCGAGCAGCGTGGCGATATCGGGCGCGACGCGCTTGCAATAGGGGCAGTTGTAATCGAAGAACTCGACCATCGTCACATCGCCACCCGGATTGCCGGCGACGGGCGAGAGCGGATTGTTGAAGAGCTGGTCGGCGAGCGTGACGACGACCTCCTGCTGCTGCGCCTGCTGGACCGCCATCCGCTGCGTCTCATAGGCCTGAAGCGCTTCGACGACGACTTCGGGATGAGCGAGCAGATACTCGCGGACGATTTCTTCGATCCGCGCCTGCTCCGGATCGACCGTTTCGTCCGTGTCCTGTGCAAAGCCCGGCATCGTGCTTGCGCTCAACAGCAGTGCTGCGGCGGGCAGCATGCATCGCCAATTCATCAATCGAGTTCCCTTCGGTTCGGTGGACGATCGGTTCGCATTATCGGGATAGTTTTCGGTGCGGGCAAGCAGCGTGGACCAGACGGCCGCGCGATCGGCCGGCGGGTCTTCGCTCACCCCTCGTCGCGTTCGATATCGAGCAGAATATCCTGGGCGCGCAACCAGCTCGGCGTGCCGTTCTGCAGCAGCTTCTGCGCCGCGGCCGCCTTCTGTTTGGCTTCCTCGCGATCGCCGCGGGCGGCCGCCGCTTCGGCCAGCGCGAGAGCCGCCATGCCCGGTTCGCCATTGCGGCCATAAGCGATCGACAGCAACCGCCAGGCGATCGTGTTGCGTGGCTCGTCGACGACGACCGAGGTGAGCTGTTCGACCGCCTCGCGATCGAGTTCCGGTTTGTCGAGCGCGATCAGCGTCTGGGCGAGGCCGAGATGCAGCAAGGTCTGCGTCGGCGCCTTCGCGACCGAGGCTTCGTAATATTCCCGAGATTCCTCGGTGCGGCCATGCTCGTACAGAATTTGGCCCTTCAACTCGAGGAAATAGGGGTCGTCGGGAAACTCCGCAATCAGCGAATCAAGTTCGACGAATGCCTTGTCGAGTTGGTTCGCGCGATAGTAACCGATCGCACGCGCATAGCGTGCCGGCACGGTGTTGAGCCCTTCCGGATAATCGCGCAGCACGTCGGGCAGTTCGCGCAGGAACCCGATCAGCTTCGCGCGCATGCGCTCATGGTCGGCAAGCCGCTCCGGCGGATCGACCACGGCGCCATAGGGCGACGACGCGGCATGACGTTCCGCGACATCGACGCGCTCCAGCGTCAGCGGATGCGAGCGCAGATAGGGGTCGTAATTGGCGCCGAAGAGCTGTTCCTTCTGGCGCAGGATGTTCATGAAATCGGCGAGGCCCTGCGAGGATTGCCCGGTCGCATCGAGATAGCTGAGCGCCGCCTGGTCGGCCGCTGATTCCTGGGTTCGCGTATAGCTGAGCAGGTTGCGCACGATCATGCTTTGCCCGGCGGCCATGACCGCAGTGCCGGCCGTGCCGTCGCCGGTCGCGAGCGCAGCCCCGATGCCGAGAATATAAGCGAGGATCATTTCGGCCGACGCGGCCTCGAGCTTGTCCTGGCTCCGTGCGATATGGCCGCCGGCCATGTGGCCGGTTTCGTGCGCGATCACGCCGATGAGCTGGTTCGGCACGTCGGCTCGCATCAGGAGGCCGGTAAAGAGAAACAGGTTCTGGCCGCCGGCGACCGCGGCGTTCAGCGAATTGTCGTTGACGATATAGATATTGACCGCGTCGGGGTCGATCCCGGCGGCGGCGAAGATTGGCCCCGCGTAGCCGTGAATGATAGATTCGATTTCGGCGTCGCGGATCAGCGATGGCGGCGTCGAACTCTGCGCATGCGTGGCCCCGCCCGGTACCGCAAGCAATAGCAGGGCCAGAAACGAGGCGAAGAGGCGACGGTACGACATGGGGATCATGCTAGCACGATCGAAAAGATCTGGGGTGTCCGGGCGGTTGCGTCAATGTGCCTGGGCGATGGCTCTGCTCACGCTGGGCGCCTGCGAATCCGACGCCCCGCCGGGCCTGAGTGGCAGCGTCGAAGGCTTTGCTGGGGCGGTCGTCGCCGACGAGCCGAAGGCGGCAACGATCGGCCGGGACGTGCTGAGCGCGGGCGGCAGCGCTGCCGACGCTGCCATCGCGACCTATTTCGCGCTCGCCGTGACCATGCCCTCGACGGCCGGGCTGGGCGGGGGCGGTGTCTGTCTGGCCCATGATCAGGAGGCGAGGACCGTGGAGGCGATCGAATTCCTGCCGCGCAATGCGCCCGCCGGTCAGGTTGCCGTGCCGGCCAATGTCCGCGGCATGGCGGCGTTGCATGCGCGCTATGGCGTGCTGCCCTGGGCGCAGTTGCTCGGGTCTGCCGAACAGCTCGCCCGCTTCGGAACGCCGATCAGTCGGGCGCTGTCGCGCGAGCTGGCGAATGTCGGTGCTGCGTTGTTGCGCGATCCGGAAATGGCGCGGGTCTTCGCCAATGCCGACGGCACGCCGCTGGTCGAGGGCCAGAATCTGATCCAGCCGGAACTGGCCACGACATTGTCGCGACTGCGCCAGAACGGCGCGGGCGATCTTTATGTCGGCGCCTTTGCACGCAGTTTCGCCGAGGCCGCGCAATCGATCGGCGCACCGCTCACGCTTGAAGCGCTGCAGGCGACCGTGCCGAATTACAGCCCGGCCGCCAAACTTCCCTACGGCAATCATATTCTCTACGTAGCGCCGCCACCCGCCGGCGGCGGTATCGCGACCGCGCAGATCATCGGCGTGATCGATGCGGAAGGCAGTTTCGACGACGATTCCGAAGTGACGCGCGCGCATCTCATTGCCGAGGCGAGTAAGCAAGTATTCGCGATGCGCGAACGATCCGCCGATAGCAGCGCGTTGTCGAGCGAGCGGATCGCGGCCATGGAAGCACAGTTCAATCCCGACCAGGCGACGCCTGCGACCTCGTTCGGCAGTTCGTTCGGCGGCACAATCGACAATCCCTGGTCGACGGGTTTCGTCACGGCCGACCAGAACGGCAATATGGTTGCCTGTGCAGTCACGATGAACACGCTGTTCGGGGCAAAACGCATGGCGCCCGGTACCGGCATCATTCTCGCGCCCGCGACGGATGCGGCCGGGGCCGGGTACCGGTCGCTGGGCCCGGTGATCCTCGCCAATCCGCATAGCGGCATGTCCTATTTCGCCGGCGCCGCCTCGGGCGGCGAAACCGGCATCACGGCGCTCGCCAACCTGTTCCTGCGCGTCGCCGACGCCGAGCAGGATATCGACGCCGCAATATTGCAGCCGCGCGTGCATCACAATGCGACGCCGGACATGCTGTTTTATGAGGCGAACATGGATCCGACCCTGCTGAGCGCCTTGCAGCAGCGCAGCCACGCGCTCGAACAAGGGTCGATCCTCGGCCGGGTCAACGCAATCTGGTGTCCCGACACGCTGAAGAACGGCGCCGAAACCTGTCGGGCCGCGGCCGATCCGCGGACCTTCGGCCTCGCCATCATTCTCGACGAGTAGCGTTCAGGTGCCGAAAGTCGCGACGCGCGGGCGTATCCCGCCCTTCATCGCGATGGAAATGCTGCGCGTCGCCAACGAGCGCGCGGCTTCCGGCCATGACGTGCTCCATCTGGAACTCGGCCAGCCCGCGGCGAGCGCGCCCGATCGCGTGATCGAAGCGGCGCGCGCGGCGCTCGGTCGCGAGCGGCTCGGCTATACCGAGGCGCTTGGCCTGCCGGTGCTGCGCGAACGGATTGTGCGTCATTATCGCGAGAGCTATGGCATCGACGTGCCACCGCGGCGGATCGCGGTCACGACCGGCTCGTCGGGGGCGTTCCTGCTCGGCTTTCTCGCGGCCTTCGATCCGGGCGACCGCATCGCGCTCGCAAGCCCCGCTTATCCGGCCTATCGCAATATCCTGCTGGCACTCGATCTTGTGCCAGTCGATATCGCAACCGGCCCGGAGACTCGCTTCCAGCCGACGCCCGCCCTGCTCGACGCAGCCGGTGGAAACCTTGCCGGCCTGATCGTCGCAAGCCCGTCCAATCCGACCGGCACGATGCTCGACCGGCCGCATTTCGATGCGCTGGTCGCCTATTGCCGGCAGCAGGACATCCGGCTCGTCTCGGACGAGATCTACCACGGCATTACTTACGGCATGGAATCGGTGACCGCGGCTGCGCTCGATGACGAGGCGATCGTGGTCAACAGTTTCTCGAAATATTTTACAATGACCGGCTGGCGGCTCGGCTGGATGATCGTGCCGGAGGATCTGCTGCGCAGTGTCGAAAGCCTGGCGCAGAACTTTTTCATTTCGCCGCCGACGCTCTCGCAATATGCCGGCGTGGCCGCGTTCGACTGCCGGGCGGAACTCGATACGCTGGTCGGACATTATGCCGAGAACCGCGCGCGCCTGCTGCGCGATCTGCCTGCGGCGGGGTTCGAACGCTTCGCCCCCGTCGACGGTGCGTTTTATCTCTATGTCGATGTCGGCAATCTGACCAACGACAGCGCGGCATTTTGCCAACGCATGCTCGTCGAAACCGGTGTCGCCGCAACGCCGGGTATCGATTTCGACCCGGCGCGCGGCCATCGCTTTCTGCGATTTTCATTTGCCGGCGCGAGGGCCGACATCGCCCGTGCGGTGGAGCGGCTCACCGCCTGGCGGCGGTAAGCCCTCTCCAATCCGTCGCAGTCAGGAAACCAGATCGCGCCGCTGCCACCAGCCGCCGCGCCGGGGGCCTGAAGGTTTCTTCTCGGCCGGTTCTTCCGGTGCAGGTGCCGTCTCTGGCGTTTCGGTGGCGTCGCCGTTGTCGCCGACGCTTGACGAATCGTCGCGCCGCTCTTCGGCCGCTTCGTTGTCGTCGCTGCGATCGTCTGCGACGGCGTCGTCCTGCCCGGTCTCGTCCGACTGAGCCGCATCGCCATCGTCCTCATCGTCGTCATAAGGACCGGCATCGCTCGCGCCGGCGTTGGCGGCGAGAGCTGCGGCCCGATCATTGTCATCGTCGTCTTCGTCGCCATCAGTGGCGTCGCCACTGAGATCCACTTCCCCGACGAAACGGAAATCGGCCGGCGACGGCAGGACCGGGCGCGATGGTGCATGCGACGTTTGGGGCGCATCCGACTCCGCGACGCCTTCGGCCTGGTTCTCTTCGCCCGGACCGCGACGTCGCCGGCGACCGCCGCGGCGCCCGCGCCGCCGCCGCCGGCGTGGCTTGCCGTCGGGGCCGACACCATCGCCCGCATCGGCCGCCACCGGTGGCGCACTTTGCGCCACGCCCGGTTCAACTTCATCGCCATCCTGTGCGGCCGCAACCGGTCGCGGTTCGAATTCGGTTCGTTCGCTGCGCTCGGACCGCTCGCCTTGTTCGGGTCGATCATTGCGCTCGGTTCGTTCGCCGCGCTCATCGCCACGGCGGCCGCGCCGTCCGCGCCGACGGCGGCTCCGATCGCGCTCGCCGCGTTCGGCGGCGGGCGTTGTCGTGGTGGTCGCGGTCGTCTCTTCGGATTCTTCGTCCTCGACCTCGTCGGTCTCCACGTCCGGCTCTATATCCGGTTCGGCCGCGCTCTCGAGGTCGAGTGCGGCGGGCATCGGCAAGGGCTGCTCGCCCGCCGGCAATTCCTTCATCCGCTCGAGTTCGAAATCAGGCGGGATCAGCGCGTCGTCGCCGTTGACGTAAACGCGCACTCCGTGCCGCATCTCGAGTTCGGCCAGCGCGCGGCGCTTCTGGTTCAGGATGTAGAGGGCAACCGTGGTCGGCGTGCGCACCGAAAAGCCTGGTGCTGGCTTGCGGATCGCCTCGTCCTCGAGCGAGCGCAAGATGTGCAGCGCAGTCGACTCGGTCGAGCGGACATGGCCGATGCCGCGACAATGGCGGCAGATCTCTGTGCTCGCTTCGACCAGGCTCGGCCGCAGCCGCTGGCGCGACAATTCGAGCAGTCCGAACGGGCTGATGCGGCCGATCTGGATGCGCGCGCGATCCTGGCGCATCGCTTCCTTCAGCTTGCGCTCGACGGCGTTATTGTGGCGCTGCTCTTCCATGTCGATGAAATCGATCACGATCAAGCCGGCGAGATCGCGCAGCCGGAGCTGGCGGGCGATTTCGGCCGCCGCTTCGAGGTTGGTCTTGAGGGCGGTTTCCTCGATGTGCCGCTCGCGCGTGGCGCGACCTGAGTTCACGTCGATCGCCACCAACGCTTCGGTCTGGTTCAGAACGACATAGCCGCCCGATTTGAGCTGCACGACCGGACTGTGGATGGCGTAGAGCTGGCTCTCGATGTGAAAGCGCTGGAACAGCGGGATCTTCGGGTCCTTGTATTGCTGTACCCGCTTCGCATGGCTCGGCATCAGCATCCGCATGAACGATTTGGCGGCCTTGTAGCCTTCGTCGCCTTCGACGATCACGTCTTCGATGTCGCG
>JBBDWW010000321.1:0-2736 GCA_040902645.1 Dongiaceae bacterium
GAGCGGCAGCAGCCGGTCGCGGATCGCTTCGGCGACCGGTTCGGCGACATAGAGCCCCTCGCCGCGTTCGCCCATCACCGGATCGAGCACATAGAACGCAGCCGGATTGTGCCGCTTCACCCGCGCGACCGCGTCGGCGACGAGGGCTGCGTTCCCGACATCGCCGAGATAGCCGCTCAGAACGCAATCGCAATCGCCGAGTGCGCCGATCGCCTCGAGCCCGTCGAGCAACGGTGCGAGCGTCGCCGGGCCGTGGCGCATGCCGCGCGCCTCGGGATAGCCGAGATGGCTCGAGTAGGAGACCGTGTCGATCGGCCAGGCTTCGATGCCGAGCCCGTTGAGCGCCGGCATCGCAACCGCATTGCCGACATGGCCGTAGACCACGCGGGACTGGATCGACAGCACGGATTTCGGGTGCGGCAAGCGGGTTTGCGGCGTGGCGGTGGGCGCGATCATCGATGCGAGCTAATCACGCGGCCCCGCCGCAGCGCCAGAGCCAGGCCGCCGCCCCGCCCGCTTGCAAACCCCCGCCGGTTGCGCGCCGGGTCCGATTGCCTATAGTCGCGCCGGTTTCGGGCTTCCAGCGACATCGCCCGGACCTACAATCCGGCCCGGCGGCCGGGAAGGATGGACGACCATGTATCGCGGCAACTGGCCCCGCCGTTCGGCGCTCTACGTGCCGGGTTCCAATGCCCGCGCGATCGAGAAGGCGCGCACCTTGCCGGTCGACGTCGTGATCCTCGATCTCGAGGATGCGGTCGCACCCGATGCCAAGCGCGATGCGCGCCAGGCGGTCTGCGATGCGGTCAAGGAAGGCGGCTTCGGCGAGCGCGAAGTGGTCATCCGCGTCAACGGGCTCAACACGCCCTGGGGCTATGCCGATCTGGTCGCGGCGAGCAAGGCGGGTGCCAATGCGCTGCTGCTGCCCAAGACCGAGAATGTCGAATCGGTGCGCCAGTCCGAGATGGTTATGGCGGCGAACGACGCGCCGTCGGAACTCTCGATCTGGTGCATGATGGAAACGCCGCGCGCGGTTCTGAATGCCGAGGCGATCGGCGGCGCCAGCCCGCGGGTCCGCTGCTTCGTCATGGGCACCTCCGATCTCGCCAAGGATCTGCACGCTCAACATACGCGCGACCGGCTGCCGATGATCACCGCGCTCGGCCTTTGTCTCCTGGCCGCGCGCGCGTTCAATCTCGCGATCCTCGACGGCGTGCATCTCGATCTCGACGACGTCGAGGGCTTTGCGCTCGCCTGCGAGCAGGGGCGCGATCTCGGCTTCGACGGCAAGACATTGATCCATCCGAAGACGATCGAGGCGGCGAACCGCATCTTCGCGCCGCAACCGGCCGAGGTCGAATGGTCGCGCCGGATCATCGCAGCCCATGCCGAGGCATCGCGCCGGGGCAAGGGCATCGTCGTGGTCGATGGCAAGCTGATCGAGAATCTGCATGTGCTGAACGCGCGCCGCGTCGTCGAACTGGCCGACATGATTGCCGCCAAGGAAAAGGCCGAGCGCGACCGGATCGAGGCGGCACAATGAGCAAGTTCGATCTCGGCCGTTTTTTCGAGGATTTCCGGCTCGGCGAGCGGATCGTGCATGCGGTGCCGCGCACCGTGAGCGAGGGCGACGTCGCGCTCTATATCGCGCTGACCGGCTCGCGCTTCGCGCTGCATTCGTCGGATTCGTTTGCGCAGGCGCTCGGCCTGCCGCAGGCGCCGATCGACGATGTGCTGGTGTTCCATATCGTGTTCGGCCGAACTGTGCCGGATGTATCACTCAACGCGATCGCCAATCTCGGTTATGCCGATTGCCGGTTTGGTTTTCCGGTCTATCCCGGCGACACGCTCTCGACCGTGTCCGAAGTCATCGGGCTCAAGGAAACCTCGAACGGCGAAACCGGCATCGTTTATGTGCGCTCGACCGGCACGAACCAGATGGGCGAGATCGTGCTCGACTATGTGCGCTGGGTTCTCGTGCGCAAGCGCGATCGCGCCGCACCGGCACCAATGCCGGTCGTGCCCGATCTGCCCGATGCGGTCGCGGCCGATATGCTGGTGGTGCCGGAAGAACTCGATCTTGCCGGCTGGAGCGACGATCTCGCGGGCGCGCGCCATCGCTGGGAAGATTACAAGCCGGGCGAGCGCATCGATCATGTCGACGGCATGACGATCGAAGAGTCGTGTCACATGCTCGCGACGCGGCTCTATCAGAACAATGCGCGCGTGCATTTCAACCAGCATGTCGAAGCCGGCGGAAGATTCGGCCGGCGCATCGTCTATGGCGGCCATATCATCTCGCTCGCACGCGCGCTCAGCGCGAACGGTCTGGCCGGCGCGTTCCGGCTCGCTGCGATCAATGGCGGACGGCATACCAATCCGAGTTTCGCGGGCGACACGATCTATGCCTGGAGCGAGGTGCTCGATCGCGCAACGATCGCCGGGCGCGACGATCTCGGCGCATTGCGGCTGCGCACGATCGCCTGCAAGAACCGCAGCGCTGCGGACTTCCCGGACAAGGACCAGGACGGCAAGGCCGAAGCATCGGTCGTGCTCGAGCTCGATTACTGGGTGCTGCTGCCGCGGCAAGCGTAGGACTTAGCGGCACAAGTAACCCTCTCCCGCACGCGGGAGAGGGTGGCCGCGCGAGCCTTAGCGAGCACGGCCGGGTGAGGGCGATGCGTGATCGTCGACCTCGTGTGGTTGCACCCACCCCCGCCCCCTACCCACGCCCCC
>JBBDWW010000322.1:0-18915 GCA_040902645.1 Dongiaceae bacterium
ATCTCGACGTGCTCTATCGCGTGAAGCAGGCGTTCGGCCTGCCGACCTTCGCCTATCAGGTGAGCGGCGAGTATTCGATGCTGATGGCGGCGATTGGCAATGGCTGGCTGGACCGCGACAAGGTGCTGATCGAAAGCCTGATGAGCTTCAAGCGGGCCGGCGCCGATGCAGTACTTACTTATACCGCCGTCGAAATCGCGCGGCGTCTGAAAGCCGGCTGACGAACTGTCGTCTTAAGGGCTGCCGGGTCCCTACTCGCTCCCGCCTTTGCCCTTCGTTGCTACCAGCCAATCGCGCACCGCCGCGATCTGATCGGTCGCGCGCAGCGCCGGCGCATGACCGACCTTGTCGAATGCAACCAGCGTCGCGCGCGGGCCGCGCGAGGTCATGCCGCGAACAATGTCTTCGGTCAGAAGATCGGAATCACGGCCCCAAAGCAGCAGTGCCGGGCAGGCGATCGCCTCCCAGATCGGCCAGAGATCGACATCCTTGTCCTTGGCTGCCAGCAACCCCGCACGGATCGCCGGATCGTAGGCGAGGCGGAACCCGCCTTCTTCCGGCCGCACGGCGTGACGGGCGAGCGCCTGCCAGTCCGAATCGGCAAGCGCACCGAACGGTGCCATGACCCGGCGCAGATAGGTCTCGACCGCCGCCGCGTCGGTAAAGAACGGGTCGAGCCCGACATATTCGACCAGCCGCTGTAACGCCGCCCGCGGCAGGAACGGACCGATATCGTTGATCACCAGCCGGCGGATCGGCGTCGCCGGATGGGCCGCCAGCATCATTCCGATCAGCCCGCCCATCGAGGTGCCGACCCAGTCGATCTCATCGCTGCCGAGATGGGCGATCAGCGCCATCATGTCCTGCTGGTACTGGCCGTAATTGTAACCGGCCGGATCGGCGAGCCGGTCGCTGTCGCCGCGTCCGACCACGTCGGGACAGATCACGCGCCAGCCCTCCCTGGCGAGCGCATCGGCCAGCGGATCGAAATCACGCGCATTGCGGGTCAGACCGTGCACGCAGATGACCGTTCGCGGGGCGTCGTGGGGCCCGCGATCGAGATAGCGCACCCGGTGCGAACCCGACGGGCTCGATGCAAGGAATTCGGCGGTTCGCGTGGACGGGAGATCGACGGTCATGCTACGGGAATCAGCCACAAAGGGGTGTTCATGTCAGGTCCGCAGGATAGCGAAGTCGCGACCACCGGCAAGGTCGTGTCGGCCGGCGCGCTGCCGGCCGAGAGTCGCCGCCGCGGCCTCATCCTGGTCGTACTCGCCGCGCTCGCCTGGAGCAGCGGCGGCTTGCTGCTGCGCTCGGTCGATACCGATCCGTGGACGACAATCTTCTGGCGCTCGCTGTTCGCGGCCGCCACGCTCCTCCTGTTCATTGCGATCCGCGACGGGCGTTCGGCCCCCCGGCTCTTCATGACGATGGGTTGGCCCGGAATTCTGCTGGCTGTCTGTTTTGCCACGGCTTCGACCAGCTTCGTGGTCGCCGTGCAGTACACGTCGGTCGCAAACGTGCTGCTCCTGCAATCGCTGGCGCCGTTTCTTGCCGGAATTATGGGCTTGATCTTCATGCGCGAGCGGGTCGAGCTGCGCACCTGGATCGCGATGGCGTTCGCGATCGGCGGCGTCGGCATCATGGTATCGAACTCGTTCGGCACCGCGTCGTTCACTGGCACGCTTTTCTCGATGCTGATCGCGTTCGGCTTTGCCGGTGCGACGGTGGTGCTGCGGTACCAGCGCAATGTCCGCATGACGCCGGCCGCGTGCCTCGCGACGCTGCTTGCCGGAACCTTTGCGCTCATCATGGGTGCCAACCCGGCGAGCGCATCCACACAGGAGGTCGGATATCTGGCACTGCTGGGCATTTGCCAGCTCGCTCTCGGCATGATTCTCTATACGACCGGCGCGCGCCTGATCCCGGCGGCGGAATCGGCGCTGCTCGCCAATATCGAAGTCGTGCTCGGCGGATTCTGGGTCTGGCTGGTGTTTGCCGAAGACCCCGGCATCCGCACCCTTATCGGCGGCGGCGTCATTCTGGCGAGCCTGATCGGCCATTCGCTCGTCGATCTGCGGCGCGGCGGCGGCAAACGCGTCGCCCCGCCCGCGACATGACGGGCATCGGGCACGGCACCATCCATTCGAGTGCCGAACATCGCAGCGGGATCCTGCTGGTTGCCGGCGGGTCGATCGCGTGGAGTTCGGCCGGGCTGCTGGCAAGGCTGGCCGATACCGATGTGTGGACCACATCGTTCTGGCGCGCGGTGTTCTGCGCGCTCTTTCTGACCGCCATCATCCTGATCTTCGAGCGGCGCGATTTGTTGCGCACCATCATCGGGCTCGGCCGGCCAGGCATCATCGTTGCGTCCCTGCTCAGCATCGATGCGATCCTGTTCATCATCGCGCTCGATCACACCAGCGTCGCCAACGCCCTCTTCATCATGGCGACCACGCCGTTCGTCGCGGCGCTGCTCGGCCGCGTCGTGCTCAAGGAACGCGTCCGGCCCAAGACCTGGGTCGCGATCGGGGGCGCCTTCTGCGGCATCGCGCTGATGGTCAGCTCCTCGCTCGGCAGTGCTTCGCTGCTCGGCGACGGGCTCGCCATCGTGGTCACGATCAACTTCGCGATTGCGATGATCCTGATGCGCCGCCATCGGACCATCAACATGCGCCCGGCGGTCTGGCTCTCCGCGATCATCTCGATCCTGCTGACCCTGCCCTTCGCCAGCCCGCTCGCCGTCTCCACCATCGATTTCAGCGTGCTGTTCGCCTTCGGTGTGTTCGAGATGGGGCTGGGGCTCGTCCTGTTCACGGCCGGCGCCCAGCGCATACCGCCGGTCGAGGCGGCGATGATCGCGATCCTCGAATCGATCCTGTCGCCGTTCTGGGTCTGGCTGTTTCTCGACGAGAATCCCGGCTCGCGCACGATCCTCGGCGGCATCATCGTGATCGCCGCCGTTGCGGCGCACACGATCGGCGATCTCAGACCGGCGCGCGCAGCAAAGCTCGCGCCCGCAAAGACTAGCGGCGCGGCGGCACCACCGGCTGATCGTTGACCATCACCAGCGTCTCGGGGTGGAAGCCGTTGAAGTGGCTGGCGATCGCGTTCGAGTAGGCGCCGATGCGGTCGACCTCGATCCAGTCGCCCTCGCGGATGTCGCCGGGCAGATGGAACTCGGTCGGCAGCACGTCGAGCGAATCGCAGGTCGGGCCGTTCAGCACGAATTCCGAGATCGGGCCGCCGACTTCGCCGCCCCGCCGGTAGGCGCGCGCCGGCAGCTGGAGCTTCGCCGTCACCACCTCGTTGAACGAACCGTAGACGCCGTCATTGATGTAGAGCCGGTGATCCTTGCGCAGTTGCACCTGAACCACGACCGACATCGCTTCTGCCACCAGGGCGCGGCCCGGCTCGCACATCAGCACGCAGTCGCGCCGCAAATTGAGCTTCTCGACGCCCTTCTGGATCTCGTCCATGAAATCTTCGAGCGGCGGCAGGTTGACGTCGAGATAGGGCGCGGGGAAACCGCCGCCGACATCGAGATACTGCAGCGTCACCTTCGCTTTCTCGATCACCTCGCCGCATAGCGCGAGTGCTGCGGAATAAGCCTTCGGCGAGGTACATTGCGAGCCGACATGGAAAGCAAGCCCGACCTGGCAGCCCTGCGAATGCGCTTCCTTCAACATCGCCGCCGCATCGTCGACGCCGGCACCGAACTTCTCGGCCAGATGGAACAGCGCGCCTTCGACCGGCGGCGTTTTGATGCGCACGATAATCTCGATCCCGGCACCGCCGTCGGTTTCGTCCAGGATCTTTGTCAGCTCGTCCATATGATCGACGACGAACGTATCGACATTGTAGACGCGATTGGCGGTCTGGATGACCGCACGGCCCTTGACCGGATGCATGAAATACGCACCGGCATCCGGAAACGCCTCGCGTACCTGCGCGATCTCGGGCAGCGACGCCGTGTCGAAATGCCGGATGCCCGCCTCGTAAAGAATGCGCACGACCACCGGATGGGGATTGCACTTGATCGCATAGAGCACCCGGCCCGGAAACAGGTCGAGGAACTTCTTCGCCTGCTGACGCAGCACATGCGGACGCAGGCAGTAAACCGGATAGCTCGGCTGCAGCGTCTCGATCATGGTCGCCACGTCGGCGAATTGCCGTTCGGCCATCGGTCAAACTCCGGGTTCGGGAGAGGCAGGCTTCTAAAGCAAGGGGTCCGGTTTGTCACGCCCCGCGCGGTTGCCGGACCGCCCCGTAATCGTTATGAAACGCGCTGATTTCAAGGACGAACTTCATGACAATTTCGGGACCGCTGGCCGGCATCGTCATCCTCGATCTGACGCGGGTTCTCGCCGGGCCCTATTGCACGATGATCCTCGCCGACCTGGGCGCGCGGGTCATCAAGGTCGAGCAACCGGGCAAGGGCGACGATTCCCGCGCCTACGGCCCCTTCATCGCCGGCCAATCGGGCTATTTCGCGGCGATGAACCGCGGCAAGGAGAGCATCGCCCTCGACCTCAAGGACGATGCGGACTGCGCAATCCTGGAGCAACTCATCGCGGTCGCCGACGTGCTGGTCGAGAATTTCCGGCCCGGCACGATGGAACGGCTCGGGCTCGGCTGGGAGACGCTCCATGCGCGCTACCCGCGGCTCATCTACGCAGCCGCATCCGGCTTCGGCCATACCGGGCCCTACAGCGCCCGCCCCGCCTACGACATGGTCGCCCAGGCGATGGGCGGCGTGATGAGCATCACCGGCCATCCCGGCGGCGCACCGACACGGGTCGGCTCCTCGATCGGCGATCTCGCCGCCGGCCTCTTCACCACGATCGGCGTCAACGCAGCGTTGGTGCATCGCGAGCGCCACGGCGAGGGCATCAAGATCGACGTCGCCATGCTCGATTCCCAGGTCGCGATTCTCGAGAACGCGATCACGCGCTATGTCGCGACCGGCGAGGTGCCGGGGCCGCTCGGTGCTCGCCATCCCTCGATCGCGCCCTTCGCCGCCTTCGCCACGGGCGACGGCCATGTGATTATCGCCTGCGGCACCGACGGGATCTGGCAACGGCTCTGCGCCACGATCGGCCGGGCGGAGCTCGTCGACGATCCGCGCTTTCTTACCAATTCCGATCGCATCCGGAACATCGAACCGCTGCATGACGAACTCGAACACACGCTCGGCACCAGCTCTACCGCCGAATGGCTGCGCGTGCTGGATGCCGCGCAGATTCCGCATGCACCGATCAACAATGTCGCCGATGTGATCGCCGATCCGCATGTGCAGGCACGCAACATGATCGTCGATGTCGACGATCCCGATCTGCCGGGGCTCAAGGTCGCCGGCAATCCGATCAAGATGTCGGGCTTCGCCGATCCCGTGACCCGCGCGCGTGTGCCAAAGCTGGACGAGGATCGCGCCCGCATCCTGCGCGACCTGGAGAACGGTACGCTGTGACGCGACGCCGCCGCATTCTGCTCTCGTCCTTTGTCGGGTTCGTCATGCTACTGGGCGGGATCGTCGGGGCCGGATATTTCTGGCTCCGCACCTCGCTGCCGCAGACCGACGGCGAGATCATTCTCGCCGGAATCAGGGGCCCCGTCACGATCGGGCGCGACGCACACGGCATCGTCACGATCCGCGCCGCCGGCGATACCGATGCCTATTTCGCGCTCGGCTTCGCCCATGCCCAGGATCGCCTCTTCCAGATGGAATTCACCCGCCGGCTCGGCTCGGGGCGGCTCTCCGAAGTGCTCGGCTCGGCCACGCTCGAGACCGACCGATTCATGCGAACGATGGGCTTCCGGCAACTGGCCGAGGCACAGCTTCCCTTGCTCTCGCCCGAGCTGCGCGCGGCCCTCGATGCCTATACGAGCGGCGTGAACGCCTATCTCGAAAACCATGACGGCGCCTGGCCGCCGGAATTTCATGCGCTGTTTCTCGAGCCCGAGCCTTGGCAGCCCGCAGATTCGCTGATCTGGGGCCGCCTCATGGCACTGCAACTCAGCGACAATTGGCGCAGCGAGTATCTCCGCGCCGGCCTCGCCGCGACCTTGTTGCCCGAACAGCTCGATTTTCTCTGGCCCGCGACGGAAAGCGACCAGGCGTCGCTGCCGGACGAGCGCGCAATACAACAGGCCGCGATCGAACCAATCCCCGCTTTGCCCTTTGGCATGGAGATGCTGTCGGGTGCGTCGAACGCCTGGGCCGTCGCCCCGGCGCGCAGCGCCAGTGGCGGCGCATTGCTGGCCGGCGATCCGCATCTTGGATTGCAGCTTCCGATCCAATGGTATCTCGTCCGTATCGAGACACCGGATCGGATCATGGAAGGCGTGACAGCACCGGGCGTACCGCTCATCGTGATCGGCCATAACGATCATGTCGCCTGGAGCTTCACGACCACCCATGGCGACAATCAGGACCTCTTTCTGGAGACGATCGACCCCGCCGATCCCGCTCGGTATCTGACGCCGGATGGGCCGCGCTTGTTCGAGTTCCGCCACGACACCATCCGCACGCGCGGCGAAGACGTGCCGCTCGTCGTGCGCAGCACGCGGCATGGTCCCGTTCTCTCCGATATCGGCATCGCCGAAGAACTGGCCAACGACGACACCGTCGTGGCCCTCGCCTGGGCCTGCCTCGAAGCCGACGATCACACGCCCGAGGCCCTCTTCCGCATGAACCGCGCGACCGACGCGCTCGCCTTCCGCGCGGCGCTCGATCTCTTTCATTGTCCGCTGCAGAACATCGTCTATGCCGATACCGCCGGCACGATCGGATTTGCGACCGCCGGCCGCATACCGGTTCGCGCGGCGCTGTCCGCCGGCAGCCAGATGCCGGCCGACGGCGCATCCGGCGCGTTCGACTGGCTCGGCTATCTCGATGAGGCCGACCTGCCGCAGCATGTGGACCCGGCGCGCGGCTGGATCGCGACGGCGAACGACCGCATCGTCGACGACGCCTATCCGCATTTCATCGCCGCGCGCTGGGATGCGTCTTTTCGCGTTGATCGCATCGATCAGGTGCTGGCCGAGAATATCCGCTTCACGATCGACGATATGTCGATCCTGCAGGTCGACACGCTCTCTCTGGCGAGCCGCGCATTGCTGCCGGCCATGATCGACCGGCTCGGCGATCGGAGCGAGAGCGACACCGAGATCGCCGCGCTCGAGTTACTGAAATCCTGGGACGGTCGCGCCGACCGCGACCTAGCGGCGCCGCTGATCTTTCATGCCTGGACCAGTGCGGCGCAGCGCGCCATCTTCGGCGACGAGCTGGGCGCGCTGTACGAGGATTATGCCTGGTGGAACGTGGCGCTGATGCTGCGGCTGCTCGATGGCAGCGCACCATCCGAAGCCTGGTGCGACGATGTCGTGACCGACACGACCGAAACCTGCGCCGACGCATTCCTCGCCGCCTGGCGGACCAGCATCGCAACGCTCGGCGCCGCCTATGGCAACGATCCTTTGCAATGGCAATGGGGCGATGCCCATCAGGTGCGTTTCTCGCATCCTATCTGGGCGCGCGTACCGCTGATCGGCGGCTGGCTCACGACAAGGATCGCAACGCCCGGCGATCAATACACGATCAATCGCGGCACGCCGGCCCCGCTCGGCAACAACGGGCGTTTCCCGCATCTCCAGGGCGCGGGCCTGCGCTTCGCGATCGACCTCGCCGATCCGGCCGGCGCACGCTTCATGATCGCGGGCGGCCAGTCCGGCAATATCTTTTCGCCGCATTACGACGATCTGATCGACCTGTGGCGGGATGGCGGGTTTCTCTCTATCGTTGCAGATCCGGATTCGGTTCTCACCCTCACTCCCGCCTTTCATGACTGACCAGGATTTGCCGGTTTCGCTCGACGACATACGCGCCGCCGCTTCTCGCATCGCGGGTCAGGTGGTGCGCACGCCTTTGGTTCGCAGCCCGCGGCTCGCCGAGATCACGGGCGCTGCCGAAGTGTGGCTCAAGCTCGAGAACCAGCAATTCACCGGATCGTTCAAGGATCGCGGTGCGCTCAACAAGCTGCTGGGGCTCGACGAAGCGGCACGGCGCGGCGGCGTCATTGCGATGTCGGCCGGCAATCATGCGCAGGGCGTCGCCTATCACGCGAAGCGTCTCGGCATCCCCGCGACCATCGTCATGCCGCGGGGTACACCCTTCATCAAGGTCGAGCGCACCCGGAGCTTCGGCGCGCGCGTCGAGATCGAGGGCGACAGTATCGATTCGGCGGCGGTCTATGCGCGCGAGGTCGCCGAACGCGAGGGCCTCGTCTTCGTCCATCCCTATGACGACACCGCCATCGTCGCCGGCCAGGGCACGATCGGCATCGAAATGCTCGAAGACTGCCCCTCGCTGGAAGACGTGGTGGTTCCGATCGGCGGCGGCGGCATTCTTTCCGGCATCGCCATCGCCGTGAAATCGCTCAACCCCGCCATCGAGATGCTGGGCGTCCAGGCCGAGCTCTACCCGTCGATGCAGGATGCAATTGCCAACAACGCCCCGAGTTCGGGCGGGCAGACGATCGCCGAAGGCATCGCGGTCAAATCGCCGGGCGCGATGACCCGAACGATCATCGAAAAACTGGTCGGCAATATTTTGCTGGCGAGCGAAGACAATCTCGAGCGCGCCATCCAGCTTCTGGTCGAGGTGCAGAAACTGGTCGCCGAGGGCGCCGGCGGCGCCGGGCTCGCGGCAATGCTGCAGCATCCGCGCCGCTTCACCGGCCGGCGCGTCGGTATCGTGATCTGCGGCGGCAATATCGACGTACGCATGCTGGCGCAGGTGCTGATGCGCGGCCTGGTGAAAGACGGTCGCGTCGCCACATTGCGGATCGAGATCTCCGATTCGCCGGGTGTGCTCGCAAACCTGGCACGGATCATCGGCGATGCCGGCGGCAACATCATCGAGATCTACCATCAACGCATGTTCTACGATCTGCCGGTCAAACGCGCCGATGTCGATGCTATGATCGAGACCCGAAACGAAAGCCATGTCCGCGAGATCATCGACAAGCTGACCCGATCGGGCATGCCGACCCGCCTCCTGAGCAGCCGCTCGGTCTGATCCCCCGGTTTGCGCCGCCCGGTTTGTCCTGGTGAGCATCTTGTCGGAGCGATCTCCGGCGCCCATCTTTCTGCGGACCAAAGAGGAGGAAACCCTGGCACAGCTACCCGCCTTGCGCCTGAACGATGCGCCCTGGCACGACACCCCGCCCGAACCGCTGACCGCGCCCGCTCTCTTTGCGAGCATCCGCACGCGCCGGGTCTTCGGCCATTTCGTTGACCTGGTTATCGTGGGCGTCATGTTGGCCGTCATGTGGGTCGTCATGCTGGCACTTGGTATTGTGACGCTGGGCCTTGCCTGGGCTTTGATCGGGCCGGCGATGGCCGCTATCCCGATCCTCTATTACACGCTGACGATTGGCGGCCTGCGCTCGGCCACGCTTGGCATGCGCACGCTCGATGTGGAGGTTCGGTCCTGGAACGGCGACCGGCCGGGCTATCTCCAGGCGTTTCTGATGACTGTCATTTTCCTGGTGACGGTTTGGTCGACCGCGTTGCTGATCCTGCTGGTATCGCTGTTCGATCGGCGCGGCCGGACACTGCACGACATTCTCTCGGCGACCATCGTGGTGCGGGCGTCTGCCCTCGCGCAGACCGCCGGTCAGTTCAGCGCGGCCGCCACAAACTGAGATCGCGCTCCAGCAGCCGTTCCATCCGGTCGATTTCGTCACTGAAATACTGCTCGTAGAGGGATACCCGAAGCTCCGGCGCGAGCTTGCGGGTCATCGCTTTCTGCAGCCGTTCATAGTAGCGCCGGGTCGCGATCGAGGGTCGGCGGATCACCCGGTTTGCACCCTTGATATGCGCATTGACGACGATCGATCCGGCCGGCGCCGGTTTCTTGTTATCGGGATTCAAAATCATGTCGCCGCGTTTGACGAAATGGATTTCCGGCGCCGGCAATCTGGTATCGGGAATGGCGAGATTGACCTCGAATGCCGGATCGACGCCGAGGAACTCGAACATGCGGGATGCAGTTTTTTTCAGCGCCCGTTTGCCGCCATGGAGATCCTCTTCGAGAATGAGGAAGCGCATCTGCTCGCGCGGATAGATCGCCAGAAACCGCTCGATCTGTTCCGCGTAGAAACCGCCCTTCACATAGGCGCGCCGCTGGTTGAGATACCAGTGACGGGCGAGCCGTTCCGGTTCGATCTCGATCGCGCGCTCGAAGCTTTCGGACTCCTCCGTCATGCGCATGCATTGCAGATAATGCGAGAAGGCCCGCGTCGCCGGGTCGCGCAGGCAGAATATGAATTTGACGTCATCGCCCAATAGCGACCGGATCCGCGGGGCCGCGGCGGCGAAGCGCATATATTCCGGCGTCGCCTCGCCGACCGCCTTCTGCCCGCGATAGCCGACCGACATTTGCCATTCATAGGCGGCGGGCAGCCGGCGATCGTAGTTGCGGGTGAAGAACTGCAGTTCCTTGACCGCCGGCATGTGGATGTCGCGATGCTGCTTCAGCAGCCGGAAGAGCGGCGTGGTGCCGCCCTTCTCCGCGCCCGGGACGATGAAATTCGGCAGCACCATTTTCCGTCCCCCGCGCAACGCGCCGCCGGTCCGACCGTTCGTCGAATCGGGGCCAAGAATGCCGCAAATCGGCGGCGCGCAACAGGTTTGTCATGGATCGGACGGGCCGGATCGGGTCATAATGCCGGCCAACGCGCACGGCGGAGCGATCGACCGGCCACCATGACCGTCAGTACCCGAACCCAGCCGCTTCCCTTTCTCGTCACGACCGAGATGCCGTGCCCCTATCTTCCGGGCCGCATGGAACGCAAGGTCGTCACCGAACTGGTTGGTCCGCGCGCCATCGATACATACGAGACATTGTCGCGCGCCGGATTCCGACGCAGCCACACGATCGCCTACCGCCCGGCCTGCCGCGGCTGCTCGGCCTGTGTGCCGGTGCGCGTGCGCGTGGCCGATTTCGAGCCGGGTCGCACCTTGCGCCGGATCGCGCGCCGCAACGAGGATTTGTCGGTCAGCCTCGTTCCCGCGCGCGGCACGATAGAGCAGTTCCAGCTCTTCAGCCATTATCTCGAGAACCGCCATGGCGAAGGCGAAATGGCCGGCATGAATTTCGAAGAATACCGCGCCATGATGGAATCGAGTCCGATTCCGACCGAAATCATGGAGCTTCGCGACCCGGCTGGTCAGCTCCGCGCCTGCTGCCTCGTCGATGTTTCGAAGGACGGTCTCTCGGCAGTCTACAGCTTCTTCGATACGGCGAATCGCGCGCGCGGACTCGGCAACTATGTCGTCATGCGCCTGATCGGCGAAGCCGCGCGGCGCGGCCTGCCTTATACCTATCTCGGATACTGGATCACGAACTGCCGGAAGATGAGCTACAAGACGCGCTTCCGGCCGCTCGAGGGGTTCACGCCGGACGGCTGGCAGACCTTGCCGCCGGACCCGATGCCGGGCGCGTCTTCGCGCTTGCCGCAGCCGCCGATCGACCGCTAACCTCGTGCATTCACGACATAAATAGCCGCCGCCCGGCGGTAGACGAATGGCGCTCACGCGAGCGTCGAGGGCATCAGGGAGCAGTCATCAATGAAACGTCGCGAATTCCTTGCTGGCGCCGGCATCGCCGCCGGTGCGGCCGCCACATCGCTGGTATCGAACTTTCCCAAACCGGCGCTGGCGCAGGAGCGCATCGAATGGAAGATGGTCACGGCCTGGCCGAAGGGGCTGCCCGGACTCGATACCGGCGCCCAGCGTCTCGCAACCCGGATATCGGAGCTGAGCGAGGGGCAACTCGTCGTTCAGCTTTACGCCGGCGGCGAACTGGTGCCGCCGCTCGCCTGTTTCGATGCGGTCGCCGATGGCACCGCCGATATGGCGCATGACGCAGCCTATTATCATCTGTCGAAATCGCCGGCGACCGGCTTCTTTACGGCGGTTCCCTTCGGCATGACCGCGGCCGAGCTCAATGCCTGGATCTATTACGGCGGCGGGCAGGAATTGTGGGACGAGTTGTACGAGCCGTTCGGCCTCAAGGCGTTTCTCGCCGGCAATACCGGCTGTCAGATGGGCGGCTGGTTCCGCAACGAGATCAACTCGATCGACGACCTTGCGGGCCTCAAGTTCCGCATGCCCGGCCAAGGCGGCCAGGTGCTGTCGCGGCTTGGCGTCACGGTGATGACGCTGCCGGCGGGCGAGATCTTCGCCAACCTTCAGTCCGGTGCGCTCGACGGCACGGAATGGGTCGGGCCCTACAACGACCTCGCGCTCGGCTTCTACAAGGTGGCGCGAAACTATTATTGGCCCGGCTTTCACGAGCCCGGCCCCGCGTTGCAATGCACGGTCAGCAAGGCGAAGTTCGAATCGCTGCCCGAGCATCTCCAGCAGATCATCGCGTCCTGCTGCAGCCAGGAGAACGATCAGATTCTGGCCGAGTTCAACGCCCGCAGCAGCCCCGCGCTCGCCTCGCTGGTGAATGAGCATGGCGTGATGTTGAAACAGTTTCCGCGCGAGGTGCTGGAAGCCTTCGGTCGGACCTCGGGCGAGCTGATGCAGGAGATCTATGACGACGGCGACGAGATCACGCGCAAGATCAGCGAGAGTTTCTTCAAGTTCCGTCGCGATATCCGTCTGTGGACGCGTATCGCCGACCAGGCCTACACCAACGCCCGCTCGCTCCCGTTCGACTACCCGCAGGGCTGAGCGCGGCACCTCCATCGATCCAGGGCCCGCCTCCGCATCGAAGGCGGGCCTTTTCGTTTCGGCCTCATTCCGACGCCCGCTCACTCCGACTCTGGCGCCATCGGATCTTCGCCGGACAGCATGTCCTCGAGCGAGTTCCCGCCCGACGACGCGCCGGGCTCGGGTTCCGGCGGCGTGAGCCCGTCCTCGGTGAGATCGGGCGACCCGGTATCGACGCTCGCCTCGACGCCCGCTTCGCCATAGACGACCTGCGGCAGCCAGGTTGCGATCGCCGGAAACTGCCAGAGCAGCAGCAAGGCGACGAACTGCAGTGCGACGAACGGTGCCACACCGCGATAGATATGAACGGTGGTTACCGCCGGCGGGGCGACCCCACGCAGATAGAACAGCGAGAACCCGAACGGCGGCGTCAGAAAACTCGTCTGCAGATTGACGCCGAACATGACGCCGAGCCAGATCGGATCGACATCGAGCCCGAGCAGCACCGGTGCCGTGATCGGGACCACGATAAAGATGATCTCGAACGTATCGAGGAAGAATCCGAGAAAGAACGTCAGCAGCATCACGACGAGGACGGCGCCGTCGACGCCGCCCGGCATCGCCAGCAGCACGTCGCCGACGATCCGTTCGCCGCCGAGCCCGCGAAACACCAGCGAGAAGACCGAGGCGCCGAGCAGGATGACGAAGACCATGGAGCTGATCTTCATGGTGCTGCGCATCACCTCGACCAGGATCCTGAGCGAGAACTGCCGGTTCATGGCCGAGAGCAGCATCGCGCCGACGGCACCGACCGAGGCCGATTCGGTCGGCGAGGCGATGCCGGCAATGATCGAACCGAGCACCGCGACGATCAGCGCGAGCGCCGGCAGCAAGGCGCGGACCACCTTGCGCGGCAGGCCGCGCCGCTGCTCCGGCGTCATGACGAGAGCCGGCGCCGACGCCGGCTGGAACGTCGCTCTGAATACGACCCAGACTATATAGAGCCCGACCAGCAACAGGCCCGGCAGGAAGGCGCCGGCGAACAAATCACCGACCGACACCGGGTCGGGCGCCATGTTGCCCTTGCTCATCTGGGCCGCCGAATTGGCACCCTGCAGCATGTCGCCGAGGAAGATCAGCACGGTCGAGGGCGGGATGATCTGACCGAGCGTGCCCGAAGCACAGATGATGCCGCAGGAGAGCTTCGGATCGTAACCGGCCCGCATCATGGCGGGCAGGCTGAGGAGGCCCATGGTGACGACGGTCGCGCCGACGATGCCGGTCGAGGCCGCCAGCAGCGCGCCGACGATGATGACAGAAATACCCAGACCGCCGCGCATCGGTCCGAACAACTGGCCCATTGTTTCAAGCAATTGCTCGGCAATCTTCGAGCGCTCCAGCATCACCCCCATGAAGATGAACAGGGGCACCGCGACCAGGACCTCGTTCACCATGACGCCGAAATAGCGCGAGGCGAGACCGGTAAAGAGGGAGAAGTCGAAAACGCCGAGGAAATAGCCGAGCGTGGCGAAGAAGAGTCCGATGCCGGCCAAAGTGAAGGCGACCGGATAGCCGATCAGCACGCCCAGAATGGTTGCGGCGAACATCGCGAGCGCCAGGATTTCGCCGACCGGCACCCCTTCCATCTCAGACCGGCTCCGGTCCGGCGTCGCGCACCGGCGCGAACTCCGGGCGGCCGCACAGCACCAGCAGCGAGCGACAGAAAAGCGCCACGCCCTGGATCGCGACCACGGCCGCGAACAGCACGATCGCGGATTTGAGCAGGAAATAACCCTGGCAGCCGCCGGCCTGGCCCGATTCTTCGAACAGGCTCCAGGAGCGCACGAGGAACGGCCAGCCGAACCAGACCAGCACGAACAGCCACGGTGCGAGGAAGAAAACGGTGCCGAAAAGATCGACCCAGGCGCGCCGGCGCACACTCATTTTCACATACAGGATATCGACCCGGACGTGACCGCCATGCAGCAGCGTGTAGCCGGCACCCAGCATGAACACGAGCGCATGCTGCCAGACATAAAGCTCCTGCAGGCAGATCGAGCCGATCGAAAACACATAGCGCAGCACGACGACAGCGAAGCACACCAGCACCGTGCCCAATGTCAGCCACGACACCAGACGCCCGAACCGTTCGGTGAAGCCGTCGATCGCCCGAATGACGGCCGGCAATCGATGCATCCTGCCGTCGCCCCCTTGCTTGATTCGCTGTTGCTGCGGCGCGGGCAGTGTTGCCGGTTCATTGCGCCCTCGCAAGGGCAGCAGCGATGGCCATCCGGGCCAGCTTGCCCCGCCGCTTGGATGATGGTTAGGTTGACGGCGTCTGCCCGCGACAAGCCGGAGAGCAGCCTTGCAGCAGGTAACCGTCGCCGCGACTCAGTTCGCCTGTAACCCCGATCGCGAACGCAACATCGCGACCGCGGAACGGCTGGTGCGCGAGGCTGCGGGCCAGGGCGCGCAAATCGTGATGCTCCCCGAGCTGTTCGAAACTCCCTATTTCGCCAAGGACCAGCGGCAGGAATTCTTCGCGCTGGCGCGGCCGATCGATCGCAACCCGATGCTGGCGCGCATGAGCGAACTGGCACAAGAGCTGCAGATCGTTCTGCCGGTGCCGTTCTTCGAGCGCGCCAACAACGCCTATTTCAATGCGGTCATGGTGATGAATGCCGACGGCGAACCGCTCGGCTCCTATCGCAAGTCGCATATCCCCGACGGGTACGGCTACGAAGAGAAGTTCTATTTCAATCCGGGCGACACCGGTTTCCGGGTCTGGGATACCGCCTATCTGCAACTGGGCATCGGCATCTGCTGGGATCAGTGGTTTCCCGAATGCGCCCGCGCGATGGCGCTTCAGGGCGCCGACCTGCTGATCTATCCGACCGCCATCGGTTCGACGATCGGCGAAGTCCAGCCCTCCAGCCGCCGCCGTTGGCAGCGCGCGATGCAAGGCCATGCCGTGAGCAACTGCATGCCGGTCGCCGCCGCCAATCGCATCGGCACCGAGAAGGGCCATAGCGGCGAGATCACCTTCTACGGCGCGTCGTTCATCGCCGGCCCCGACGGCGAGATCATCGCCGAGGCCGGCGACAAGGAAGCGATTGTCACGGCGCAATTCGACTTCGAGGAGATCCGCCTCGAGCGCGCGGCCTGGGGCTTCTTCCGCGACCGCCGGCCCGAACTCTATACCAGCCTGCTCACGCTCGACGGCGCGCACTGGGTGGAATGATGGAAGATCCGATGCGGCGGCCCAAACAGGACCTGACCCCGTTCGGCATGGTCGACCGGCTCATGGACAATCTGCCGCCGATGACGCCGATGGTCGTCAACGACTATTCGCGCGACATGCTCATCGTGCTGATCGCGATGAACGTGATCTCGTTCGCCGACAACACGGCCCGGATCGTTTTCGATGCACCGCTCATCACCTTTTTCACGTTCTTCGTCGTCGCGGCGCAGATCCACGGCATCGGCCATTTCCGCCGCGCCGGAGCGCCCTGGATCTCGATCGCGACCGCGCCGTTTTTACTGATGAGCACGCTCACTTTGATCGAGATGCTGCTGTTCCCTTAGGCGCATCCCGCCATCGCAGAGACATAAAAAAGGAGGCCGATCGGCCTCCTTTTCTTAACGTCTGACGAAAGATCGGCGGCCTAGAACAGCCCGTCGATCTCGCCCTTCTCGTTGAGGCGAATATTGTTCGCCGCCGGCACGCGCGGGAGACCGGGCATCGTCATGATCTCGCCGCAGACCACGACCAGGAACTCCGCACCCGCCGAAATCCGGATCTCGCGGATCGGCACCACGTGGTTCGAGGGCGCGCCCTTGAGATTGGGATCGGTCGAGAAGCTGTACTGCGTCTTCGCCATGCAGACCGGATAGTGACCGAAACCTGCCTTCTGCAAGTCGTTGAACTGATCGCGCACCTTCTTGTCGGCGATGACGCCCTGCGCGCCATAGAGATTCTGTGCGATCGTCCTGACCTTGTCCCAGAGCGGCATGTCGTCGGGATAAAGCGGCTTGAAATCCGATTTGCCGCTCTCGGCGATTTCCACGACCTTGCGCGCCAGCTTCTCCGTGCCGGCGCCGCCATCGGCCCAATGGGTGCATTCGATCGCCTCGACGCCGAGCTCGGCGCAGGCCTGCTCCACCGCCTTCAATTCCGCATCGGTGTCGGCCGAGAAGCGGTTGATCGCCACGACCGGCTGCACGCCGAAGCTCTTCACGTTCTCGACATGGCGCGCCAGATTGGCGATGCCCTTCTTCAGCGCCTCGATATTCTCGGTGCCGAGCTCTTCCTTGGCGACGCCGCCATGCATCTTGAGCGCGCGGATCGTCGCCACGATGACGGCCGCCGCGGGCTTCAGCCCGGTCTTGCGGCATTTGATATCGAAGAACTTCTCGGCACCCAGATCGGCGCCGAAACCGGCTTCGGTCACGACATACTCGCCGAGCTTGAGCGCGGTCTGCGTCGCCAGCACCGAATTGCAGCCATGCGCGATATTGGCGAACGGGCCGCCATGCACGAAGGCCGGGTTGTTTTCGAGCGTCTGCACGAGATTGGGCGCGAGCGCATCCTTGAGCAGCACGGTCATCGGGCCTTCGGCCTTGAGATCGCGCGCATAGACCGGCTTCCGGTCGCGCGTATAGGCGACGATGATATTGCCGAGGCGCTTGGTCAGGTCGTCGAGGCTCGAGGCGAGGCAGAAGATCGCCATCACTTCCGAAGCGACGGTGATATCGAACCCGTCTTCGCGCGGATAGCCGTTGGCGACGCCGCCGAGCGAGGAGACGATCGAGCGCAGCGCGCGGTCGTTCATATCCATGACGCGGCGCCAGGAAACGCGGCGCGGGTCGATGCCGAGCTCGTTGCCCCAGTAGACATGGTTGTCGAGCAACGCGGCGAGCAGATTGTTCGCCGTGCTGATCGCGTGGAAGTCGCCGGTGAAATGCAGGTTGATGTCTTCCATCGGCACGACCTGGGCATAGCCGCCGCCGGCAGCACCGCCCTTCACGCCGAAACAAGGTCCGAGCGAAGGTTCGCGCAGGCAGATGACCGCCTTCTTGCCGATCCGGTTCAACCCGTCGCCGAGGCCGACCGTGGTCGTGGTTTTGCCCTCTCCCGCCGGTGTCGGCGTGATCGCCGTCACGAGGATGAGTTTGCCGTCGGGTTTCTTCTGCAGGCTTTCGATCAAGTCGAACGAGATCTTGGCCTTGTGATGGCCGAACCGGACCAGGTCCTTGTCCCCGATACCGAGTTTCGCCGCCACCTGCTCGATCGGCAGCATCGTAGCCGCGCGCGCGATCTCGATGTCGCTTCCGACCTTTTTCGCCATATTCGTCCTCCCTGGGGGCGGCCCGTTCCGGCCCGCCGATCTCGTCGAAACGACTGATTATCGGGCCTTTGCCCGCCGGCCCCGCTCGTAGCGCGACGGCGACGCCGGGGCTATCCCCCGAGCGACGCCCACCGGCCAGATCGGAACAACGCCTAGCAGTCGAGCGTGGTGTCGCGCTCCCACTGCGTCAGATGCTTCGAATAGCTGTTCCAGTCGATCGTCTTCAGCTTGATATAGCTGTCGACGAAACTGTCGCCCATCGCCGCGCGCAGCGTCTTGCTCTCGCCGAACGCGCGCAGCGCATCGAGCAGATTGAGCGGCAGACGCTTCACGTTCTTCAGCTTGTGGCCTTCCTCGTACATGTTGATGTCCTGGCGCGGGCCGGGATCGCGCTTGTTGTTGACCCCGTCGAGACCCGCCGCCAGCACGCCGGCCTGCATGAGATAGGGATTGGCCGCACCGTCCATCAGCCGCAGCTCGAAGCGTCCCTCATCGGGAATGCGGATCATGTGCGTGCGGTTATTGCCCGAATAGGTGATCGTGTTCGGCGCCCAGGTCGCACCCGACGTGGTCCGCGGCGCATTGATGCGCTTGTAGCTGTTCACGGTCGGATTGAAGATCGCGCACAGCGCATCGGTCGAATGCATCACGCCGCCGAGGAACTGGTAGGCCAGCTTCGAGAGGCCGAGCTCGCCCTTCGGATCGTGAAACAGGTTCTTCTTGCCGGTCTTGTCCCAGACCGAGACATGCGCATGGCAGCCATTGCCGGTCAGGTTCGAGAACGGTTTGGGCATGAAGGTCGCGCGCAGCCCGTGCTTCTCCGCGATCGCCTTCACCATGT
>JBBDWW010000323.1:0-2720 GCA_040902645.1 Dongiaceae bacterium
GCCGCCGCAGCCGCCGCCTCGTCCGCCTCGGCGATGCCGATCAATTCGGCGAGCGCGTCGGCCATGATCGGATCGCGGCCGAGCGCGCGCTGGCGATCGACCATCTCGACCGGCTGGTTGAGCGGCTGGGCTGCGATGCCGTTCGCGGTCAAAAGGAGATGCAGCCTTTGCCAGAGCCGGCCGGCCGCGATCGTGTTCGGTATGTCGTAGAGATCGCCGACCGCGATGATGCCGAGCAGCGGTGCGGTGCCGACATGGGTCTCGCGCGTCGCGCGCAGCCATTGCCGCTCGGCGTCCTTGGGATCGGGATCGGGCATCAGCTTCGCGAACGCCGTCACCAAAGGCGGCAGCCCGGCCGTATCGAGCGTCACCCCGTCGCGATGCGCCAGAATTTGCGTGCGATCGAAGCGGAACCAGCGCGCGCTGTCGGCGCTCATCGCGGGATCGGCGGTGATCGTCTCGGTCGCCTGCACGATCAGATTGCCGAGCCGGCCGAACTTGCCGTCGCCCGGCTCGAACAAAAAGAGACGCAGCGGCGGCAGGCCGCTTCCGACCTCGGCCCGCATCGCCATCTTCACGGGCTCGGGGATTTTTTCGTCGACGACATAGGCGCCGCGATTGGTGTGGCGCGCGTCGATCGCATCGACCAGAGGCGAGCGCGCCGGCGCCGCCGCGGTCAGATAGAGCCGCGCCACCGGACGCATCGCGACCGGTTCCGGCATCGCCATCGAGGTCGGCTGGTTCGAAGCCTGGCTCTTCGCCTCGGCGGTCGCAGCCGCAACGTGAGGATCGACCGTGACCGAGCGATCGTCGAGCCGGCCGGTCAGCATCGCGATGGTTGGGCCGAGCCCCGCCGCATCCGCCGCGAGCTCCATGTTCGCGAGCGCGCAGCCGAGCGAGAGATGCAGCTCGCGGTGGAACGGATCGAAGCTGCCGAGATGGCGCGAGAAATCCGCATGCACGGCGATCTGGTCGTGGGCGATCTCGAACAGCCAGGGCTGCGTGTTATGTGCGCTCGCGGCGAGCACGCCGGCGCGCACCGCTGCGAGCGGCCCCTCCAAAGGTTCGCTCGCCCAGTCGCGCCAGGGCTCATAGGCCGCGCTCTCGCCGATCCCGAGCACACCCTTGCTCAAGGCCCGCCAGGCGAGCCCGCCCACGAAAAGCAGGGAAAGGCCGGCGGTGCCGGCTATCAGCATCGAACGGCGCGACACAGGCTTCATGGATCACTCCCTGTGAGAAAGCCGCGGCGGTGTGCGTCCGCCTCTATTTTCCCGAGATTAGTTCGCCGCAGCCTGCGTTCAAGAGCGCGCAGCCTGCGTGAGCGCAAATTATACGAATGAAGCATTGGGTTTGTTGATGTGAATCAGTGATGCGCACGCAGGAAAAACGGCATGCGCGGCGCCGGGTGACGGATCGCGCGTAAGATATTCCCGTAACGCGCGGGAAGCCGCCACAAAAATCTTACGGACGCTTCACGGAAACGGGAACACGCGCGCCCGTGCGTCGCGCCCGCGTTGTGCGCCGCGAAAAAGATTTCGGATCCGGATTTTTGTGCGTGCGACTGCCCGCGATGGCGACGCGCGCCAGAAAATGAAACCACAGAGACACAGAGGACGATGAGTGTTCCGTGCATTGAGAGGGGCTGGTGTTCTTTAATGTCGTCATGCCCGGGCTTGACCCGGGCATCCATTAATCCGCTGCACGGACGGTGCCGCTTTGGATCGCTGGCCGCGGCCGGCCGCGGCGTGGATCACCACAAACCCGGCGATGACGAATGAGGTGCAACGGCTCAGTCGGCGCCCCTAGTCCGCCTCTTCGTCCTCTCTCGTCTCTGTGGTGAAAACCTGCGGCGGGCGCGCGCGAGCAACGAGTGATGTGCGCCGGTTCGCTGCGCGCGTTTAACGCGCGCACAGAAGACGCGCTCGTCGATCGCCGCGACCCTCTTGTGAAACCGCCTACTGGTTGGGCGAGCGCGCGATCGTCTTGATCGGGCCGCGCGGGCGGCCGGACATCTCGGCGATCTCGCGGTCCTGCGCCTCGATGAAGCTGCGCGCGGGCGTATCACCGTCGAGCCCGCCGACCGTATCGCCCGGCACCTTGCGGTTCGAACTCAGCGTGCCGTCCTGGTAGACGATGTTGAATAGCACATAGCCGTTGCTCGCCTGCTTCTTGTTCTTCTTCGCCATGATCTCTCTCCGTTGGAATCCGATATTGCGTGCGACATTGCGGCGGTGGCGTTGCTGCGGTGGCGATGTCGTCCGACCCGCCATTCGTTTTTTGTCATGCCCGGGCTTGACCCGGGCATCCAGGGTTGCGGGAACCTCGATCGAGCGGTTGCTCCCTGGATCGCTTGCCGCGGCCGGCCGCGGCGTGGATCGCCAAATCAAGCCCGGCGATGACAATGAAAAGCTGTGGTGAAAACGAACGAAACGAACGAAAAAGAATGCTTGGCTGCCCTGCCCGCTTACGCCTGCGGATCGCGGCCGCCCGTCACGGTTTCGACCGGCGCAGTCGCAGCGCCGGAAGCGGTGTCGTCCGCCGGATCGTTGCCACCGGCACCGACGCTCGGCTCGCCTTCGGGCCCATCCTCCGGATCATCCGGCCCGCGCTCGGCGCGGCGCTTGGCCGCCTCTTCCTCGCGCTTGGCGAGCTTTTCCTGCTTGTTGATGTCCTTGGCGCGCTGGCGCTCGCTGCGCTGCTGCCGGTAATTCGGTTTGAAG